>JBKHVV010000180.1:0-501 GCA_046569885.1 Bacteroidia bacterium | reverse complement strand
ACGGCAAAGAACTAGATGAAGAAACTGGCTTTTACTACTATGGAGCACGTTATTACAACCCGCAGACTTCAATTTGGCTCTCTGTTGACCCGCTGGCAGACAAGTACCCGAATATGACTGGATATGTTTATACGGCTAATAATCCTGTGAATTATATTGATCCCGATGGGCAAAAGATAATTGTTAGGGGTAAAAAACAGCAAAGGGAATTTATAAAGTCAATGTCCCTATTTTTTAACAAATCGGAAGATGCTTTTAGCTTTAAAAAAGGAGAGCTAAAAATAGATCGCTCTAAAATTAAAGGGGGATTAGATGAAAATCAAGAATATTTATTATCTAAAGTTGAAGAAATTGTAAACGATCAAAATTTGAAATATAAAATAAAAGAGGTTGGTAAAGAGGGGAATGAAACCTATGTTTCAAAAGAAGATAAAGATGGTAACCCAATAAAAGCTAAAACAGAGATAAATATTAATCACCCAAAAGTAGAGGAGAAACTCA
>JBKHVV010000179.1:0-506 GCA_046569885.1 Bacteroidia bacterium | reverse complement strand
GGCGGTGAAGGTGGTGGGGAGTTTTAACGCCCACAAGCAAACGCTTCACCTTCAATGTCGGATGCTTCGCCAAACCAAACACAAGCATAACCCTTGTAAATGCCTACACCTACTGCGTTCCAATTGATCGTTTTCCAGTCTTTTCTGTTCAAAATAACATCTTCATGTCCTTCAGAAGATTTCCAAAGCTCTAATGCTAACGATGGGGTGATTTTGCTTTCGGAAGTCATGGCGCTTATTTCATAGCCATTTTGCATGTAGTTGGTTAGTTCTTTGGGCTTGCTCCACATCAAATGAGCATTGCTGTGGTCAGACGTATAACAAACCGGCAACCATGGACCATTATCAGACCAACTATGTAAATTACATCTGCCATATTCGTTAATGTTTTCTACAAAATCTTTAGCATGTTGGCGTGCCACAAAACTCAACGATTTTGAAATTTGAATATGTTCTAAGCCAATCCACTCGCGGGGTGCATTGATGCGTTCAAACAACTCAAATTC
>JBKHVV010000178.1:0-508 GCA_046569885.1 Bacteroidia bacterium | reverse complement strand
GTCCACTCGGTTTGCTCACGAATGGTGATGCACTGTTTTTTGAAGAAAAAAGCTTCCTTTTGCAAACCACCACTATCACCACAGGATAACCTATTGCCGCTAATTTATTTTTTACAGATTCAAAATTCTCAGAATTTTCTGTCTTCAACTCCACTATCGAAGTTTCTTCGTTAACTTTTACTTGACTTATGCCTTCTAATTTTGATAACTCTTTAGTAATCGTGTTAGCACATCCGCCACATTTTAAGTTTTGTATTTCTATGGTATGTTTCATCGTTGATTATGTTTTTTACAAATTTACATAAACTCAAGTGCTAATAAAATGATGATGGTCAGGATTTAATAATATTCAAGTAAATTCAATATTAGTGCAGTCACACCTCTAAATAAAAAATCCCTCCTGATTTATCAGGAAGGATTTTTTGAATTAATATTCTTTGTAAGTTACATCCTTTGTGTTAAGAATGTTCCTACTTCATTACCTTGGTTATATACTTTGATAACATAC
>JBKHVV010000177.1:0-518 GCA_046569885.1 Bacteroidia bacterium | reverse complement strand
ATATTCTAATATTTTTCAAATAATATTTTCTTAAATGAAAAAAGACACTACATTTGCAGTCCCGAACAAAACGGGTATGGTCTGGTACCATAGCTCAGTTGGTAGAGCAAAGGACTGAAAATCCTTGTGTCGCTGGTTCGATTCCAGCTGGTACCACGGAAAGCCTCAGAGAGATCTGGGGCTTTTTTGTTTATGACTTATTTATAATCATCCCTTCCGGATCTGTTTTTTCTAATTCCAAATTATTCCATACATTTACAAAAAACTTTAGGGGTGCCTTGTGCTGAGAAATACCCTTTGAACCTGATGCAGCTAGTACTGCCGAAGGGAAAAGTAGAACAACATTCTCCTTTTGTTGTTTACCAATCCTCCAACGGGTCATTCCTATTAGTTTAAAATTTAAACAATATGGAAGTCACCGTAAATCAACAAAATTATTCCGTTACCGAAGGTTGCTCTTTGCAGCAAATGATTGACCATGTCCTGATGTTACCGGCCAAAGGCATAGCCATTGCTGT
>JBKHVV010000176.1:0-541 GCA_046569885.1 Bacteroidia bacterium | reverse complement strand
CGTGACCTTGGCCAGGCCAATGGCGCGCATCAGCTCGCCAAGCTTCTGGCGTCCGATCTCTTCGGCCTTGGCGCTGGCGTTCTTGATGTTGAGTTTGCCGAACACCACGCGGCCCTGGTGCGTCGGCCCGGTGATGTCGTAGCGGACATTGATGTACTGGCCTGAGCCATCTTTTGTGGTTTTTAGCTCAGCGTCAGCAATGGTGGCTGTGTACCAGCCAGCGGGCAGGGTGTTGCTTGCGTCAAAGGTTTCTCCGAGGAATGCCATATAAGTTTCTCCAGCAATGTGTTGATGTTGGTAGATATTCAGTCTGAGCCGCCGTAGCCGTCGCCGGAGCCGTCGCCGGAGCCGTAGCCGTCGCCGTAGCCGTAGCCGTCGCCGTCGCCGTCGCAGTAGCCGTAGCCGTCGCCGTAGCCGTAGCCGTAGCCGTAGCCGTAGCCGTCGCCGTCGCCGGAGCCGTCGCAGTAGCCGGAGCCGTCGCCGTAGCCGGAGCCGGAGCCGTCGCCGTCGCCGGGGCCGGAGCCGGAGCCGTAGCCGTAGC
>JBKHVV010000175.1:0-544 GCA_046569885.1 Bacteroidia bacterium | reverse complement strand
GCATTTAGGACAGATAAATTGAGTAGTTGATGATTGATTTGATAATGTTCTTCGATATAATTTTCAAGCTGTTTTTTATCTAATAATTCAAAAATTTGGTGTGACTCAATAGTTGGCTTTAGCAACAGCAATAGCTGAATTGCCTGCAAGGAATCATTTGGATTATTGAGAAATTTAAAGCTTTCGATGATTTTTTTTACATCTTGAGAATAGGTTAGCTTCAATGACTCTTCAGAAACCACTTCAATATTGTTCTGAATTAAAAATTCGGCAATAGCATTAATCTCTTTTCTCTTTCTAACCAACACCGCTATTTCATTCGGATTAAACCCACTATTTAGCGCATTTTTTATAGACGAAAGAGTGAAATTTTTTCCCTTTTCAACAAACTCATCACCTTCATAAAGCTCAACATTTACATATCCTCCATGCTTATCGGTTTTCTCTTGAGCGACATCTTTATAAATTTCTTTTTGATAATCGTTTAAATTTTTTATCAATTCAGAAAACAAAAGATTATTAAATTCAATAATCGTTGAATACG
>JBKHVV010000174.1:0-554 GCA_046569885.1 Bacteroidia bacterium | reverse complement strand
CACATGAACTTAGCGAAGCGTTATCACGAATACAATAATATTCTGAAAATAAAAATGAGTAAACACATACTATTTGCATTTTTAATTATTTTCTCTTTCCCCTTCGGGGAGAGTTGGAGTGGGGCTTTTGCCCAAAACCTTGTGCCCAACCCAAGTTTTGAGGAAGGACCAAATAGGACTTCTGCTGAGTGGACATATGGACTAAAATCTGATTGTACATTTGATAGCCCTATTGTGGGTCCCGATTACTGGACAGTAGTAAAACCCACACCCGATAGGATGATTGAAGGTGATATTCCTTGTAATTGGGATAACGATACTGCACAATCGGGCAGTTCTTACATAGTATTAGGAATTAGCTCTGGAATTTATGGAGAGAGCGGTAAAGCAACATTAATATCTCCAATTCAAAAAGATTCTATATACCTTTTAAGCTATTATGTATCAAGAGAAACCTTTCGAGGTGCCTCAACTCAGCCATATAGATGTGCTTTTATATTTAATGCCGATACCCTAATTTCATCATATATTGTAGATAACGAATGGGAATACCG
>JBKHVV010000173.1:0-563 GCA_046569885.1 Bacteroidia bacterium | reverse complement strand
GGATAAGCTAAACATAAATTTAGATCTACCTAAAGGAATTTATTTTGCCAACATCAAAGCAGAAGAAGGTAACAGCTTGGTAAAGTTTGTAGTGGGGTAATTTTGTTACAAAAACTCTTTTAAATATCTCACACACTCCACTCTATTTTCAATATGCGCCATGTGTCCGCAGTTTTCTATAATGTGTAATTGTGCATTCGCTTTTTTGGCTTGTGTAATTACTTTTTGAACGGGAATTACACTGTCGTTTCTGCCGGCTACAAAACAAAATTTTATTTTTGTTTGCTGTTGCATCCACACAGCACTTGACGGGCGCAAACGCATACCCAATGTGCACGCCACAGCGCCTTTAGTGTCTATAGTTTGTGCTACTGCAATGGCTTCAGAAATTTCTTTTTTTAATCTGCTTTTATTTTGTGTTGCAAACAGATTTGGGATGGCTTCGTTAATAAATAACTTTGGTGAGTGGCGCAAAATTTCTGCTGCTCGCAAACGGTCTTTTTTCTTTTGCGGATTATCTGCCATAGCGGTAGAATTCATCAAACAGATGGCTTTTGTTTTGG
>JBKHVV010000172.1:0-565 GCA_046569885.1 Bacteroidia bacterium | reverse complement strand
CGGTTTACTTGTCTTTGTGCGATGGCAAAATTGGCTCTTTTGCAAGCTTGGGTTTGCGGGTCGGCTTGTGCGGCTTGCAAATGTGCCAATGTGCGGCTGGCTAAAATTGAATTAAAAAAAATGTGCGGTGGGGAAAATAAAAAATACAGAAGGGTAGGCAATGAGTGTCGGCTTACTCGCTGTCCGTTTGTTATATCGTTTCTATGTCGTTGGTCACCTGTCAAAATGGTTTACTTTTTTCTCGTTTATGTTCGTCTTTGTCTGCTGTGTCGTGTCGTTTTACGCTTGCTGGTAACGTTTTCGGGCTTGGCGAAGGTGGCGATTTTCACCACAAATGTTGATGCGGAGAACCAAACTTTGATTAACCACAAATGTGTCTGCGGAGCACTGAACCGCCACTTTTGCCAAACCCGTGTTATGGTGTCGTTGTTTATTGTCGTCTTACTTGTTTGAATAAAGTTTTTTCAATCCCCAAACAAGAGTAATAATTGCAGAAAGTCCAATTAATATTCTCAGGAAATCAGTCCCGATAGTTCTCTCGTCACCCATTACCATTTGAATAATG
>JBKHVV010000171.1:0-572 GCA_046569885.1 Bacteroidia bacterium | reverse complement strand
ACTACAACTTCATCAATAATTTGTTGTTTGTTGCTTATCACACCATAATGCAGGGTATGTGAAGTGGTGGCGTTTATCTCTTTAGAAAAAATGCGGTTAATGATGTTTAGGGTATCTTTTCCCGATACGCGAATTACCGCAATAGCACCCATTCCAGGCGCAGTAGATAAGGCACAAATAGTTGTATCTTGGTTGATGTGTATCACTAGACAAATATACAACAAAAATGCCCCAACTTACCTCCCTCTTAATCTCCCTCCAAAGGGAGACAAATTTTATCCCCCTCATTGAGGGGGTAGGGGGAGGAATATGTCATTTCGAGCGTAGTCGAGAAATCTTTGCTAAGATTGCTTCACCCAAAGCATTGAGTTCACGTCATTACGATTCCGATGAATGTCGGAAGAAGTAATCATTGCCCATAGTTGTTTTTAGATTGACATTTTAAATTTTATGAAGATTCATAAAAAAATATAACGAAATATCCGAATAGTTATATTTTGAAAATGCAAATGATGGAAAAAATTTTTTATCCATCATATCCTTGTAAGTTTTATATTCTTTGTTTAGGCCAG
>JBKHVV010000170.1:0-586 GCA_046569885.1 Bacteroidia bacterium | reverse complement strand
TCAAAGGTATTTATGGAGCTATTTTGCTCTATGTTTTGTTTATGAATGGCTTTACCCAACATATCATATACTTCTACTATTCCCTGTGCTTTAAACAAGTACTCTAAAGTTACGCTGTTATTAGCAGGGTTTGGATAAAGAGCCATTGACTGACTTTGCTGCACACTTATTTCAAGTGGTTGTGGCAAGGAGCTCTGCTCATTAGACTTACGCTGCATGGCTTGTTCAGGAATAATTACCCAACGCTCAAAACGTTTGCCTTGTGCTTGCTCCAATACACTTTGCGCTACTACCGATGTCATAAGCCCCTCCCGACCTCCCCGAAGGGGAGGAGAATAATCTACATTCTTAATGCTCAATTGTAAACTCATCGTTTCATTATTTTTTGGTAAATAATTTTTTGATTTTGATACGTAACTTTCAAATAATATACCCCCTCTGCCAGTTGACTAATATCCAATTTGTAATTCGTAATTTGTAATTTTGCTAATAGGGCGTTGCTCTTCGGCTAATAAGAAGCCCCTCTCTAACTCTCCCCGACCGTGCCTGTCGGCAGACAGGAAGGGAGAGAACAAAAAAATCATTG
>JBKHVV010000169.1:0-603 GCA_046569885.1 Bacteroidia bacterium | reverse complement strand
AAACAAATTTAAGACGTTATACCAATATAAATTGTAAAATACAATTATTATTTGTAATAATAAAAACATTATATGTGTAATTTTGATTTACTATAAACCCATAAAAAATTAAAAAAATATGAAAAAAATTACATTAAGTGCTTTAGCACTATTTGTAGCCGCATTATCGTTTAATGTTGCTGCGCAAGACAATGCAGAAAAAGTAAGAGAGCGCATTACGCCTCTTATTGATGGAAAAGTTTCTGTGCCTGAACAGGAAGAACTATTTAGTAGTTTAGTGTTTGACAATGATCGTTTGGTTGGCTACAAGTACGATGTGTTAGAAAACAATTTGACTGCTGAAGAATTTGAACAAGCGCTACTTATTATGATTGATGAAAAAGTTGCTGTTTTAATTAGAGATGGCGGTGCAAGAAGAATAGGAGTAGAAGTTCCCCAAGGAATTAAGATTCCTGTTGCCGTTATTAGTTTTGATTATCACCATCAACCATTTAAGTTTCAGCAGGGAAAATGTTCAACAACTCCAAGATACTTATGTTTGAGACACCAAATTATTGAGGGATAAAATAAATCTATTATGATAGGGAGAGTTAAAATATTTTT
>JBKHVV010000168.1:0-620 GCA_046569885.1 Bacteroidia bacterium | reverse complement strand
ATTTTATTTTTTAAAAATGACAAATTTCCTGACTTTTTCAAATTAAAAATGAATTTAAATAAAAATAAATAATAATGATTATTATAACTAACAATATTGTTGTTATTATTAATATATTTTTTTTTAAAAAATATTTTTTTTTTAACATTAAAAATTTCCATTTTGTAAATCTTATTTAAATTCTTTTGTTTAGTTTTTATTTTTAATTTTTTTAATTTTTCTAATTTAATTGAATAATTAAAAAAATACATAAAATTTAAATCTAGAGATTTTTCATTTTTGGTGTTATTTTTTTTAAATTTAAAATTTTTAAAATGTCTTTTTAATTTTTTAAATTTAAATCTTTTTTTTCTAAATTTAAAAAATTTTTTTTTTTTTTTTGGTTTAGGTTTTTTTCTTTTAAAAAATTTAACTAAAAATAAAAAATAAAAATTTTTATAAGTATCATTTAATTTAAAAAATAAAAAATTATTTTCTAAATAAAAATTATAAAAACAACAATTAAATATAAAATTATAATTAAATAAAGTATTAAATCAATTTTTAGAAAAATTATTATTTTTTAATAAAAATAAAAAAGTATTATTAAAAATAACAGTTTTATAAAAAATATAAAAAAT
>JBKHVV010000167.1:0-624 GCA_046569885.1 Bacteroidia bacterium | reverse complement strand
TACGAAGATGAAAACAACGATGAACTTGACCCACGATACCTATTTTCTACAACGTCTTCTAAACTTCTATCTATACTACTCAAAAGCAAAATAAACACGGAATTTTTAATTCGTAGAGAATTAGCCAATAGAGGGCAAGATGAAAACGGCAATTGGGTAGGGTTTCCAAAAGCGAAAGAAATACACGGCTTAAACGAATAATAACCAAAAGAGCCACTCCTCGCTCGGATGGCTCTTTGGTACTTTGCCTATGAAAAAACTAATTGTTAACCTTGGTGCTAAGGTAATAATTTTTGTGAAAAATGGTTAGCCCCACAAATAAATTTTAAGCACGGCTGCTAATAAAATAATACTCTTGCTATAACAGATGCTTCTTCTGTTTAGTCGTTTTAGATGCGTTCTTATGCTTAGGTTAAACCGTTCAATGCTGTTGGTTCCATACAAAGCAGTAGTATGAAGTTTTTTAGGAATAAGAAAGCGGTAATTGTTTAGCTTATCCGTAACAATTTTCTTAGGTTTTGAAAGCAAAAGCGTTTGTATAACCGTTCGCAATGTTTTGTTAGTCCTCTTGCCAATATTGAAAGTTATTATTCGTTTGCTCTCTCGTTCGTAAGCTAGCACAAT
>JBKHVV010000166.1:0-721 GCA_046569885.1 Bacteroidia bacterium | reverse complement strand
AAATCAGTCCCAACACCACGTGTTTGTACTCAGCAGCATCCATATTCTTACGAAGTTTGTCAGCTGTTTTCCAAAGTTTTTTCTCTATTGGTTCTTCCGCTTTTTGTTTTGTTTTTTTGGACATTTTAATTGGTTATTATTTCATTAAGCTCATTAGCCAAATGTACGAAATTTTACATTTACCAAACACTACAAATTACTACTTATAAATAATAAAAATTCATTTTTTTGAAATTTTCTAAAACCCACTGTTTACTTATAATCCTGCATTAGTTTGTAATAAATTGCAGTGCATTAAAACTATTTGAAAATAAATGAGTTGTATTTTTCGTGCTACATTTTTCTACAAAAATCGACATCAATCGACAAAAACGTGAAATGACAAAGCCCAGTAAAATATTATAACCCTGCATTAGTTTGTAGTACACTGTTGGCTGTTTTCAAAAATCAACATTTAGCTTCACAAAGCAACTCAAACAGGAAATAATCTTCATCAACCTACCAAAACTTACTCAAACTTACCCAAAGTGGTAAAGTGTTTCTTTCGTAGCGCATAGTTTTACGCAATAAAGAATTTGCCCCCATTCTTTAGCAACTAAATCAGTTTTTATTAACCCCATTTTTCGACTGCTTATGCTCCAAAGTAGCCGACCAAACCTTTATTGCGTAATAATTATGAACAAATTACCCCCATATATTGAACCTGTGGCATTATCTCATG
>JBKHVV010000165.1:0-742 GCA_046569885.1 Bacteroidia bacterium | reverse complement strand
AAAGAAGATATTGTAAAAGTATTTCCGGTTAAGGTAAAATTGAACAATAACAGAATAATAAGACAAAGTGGAGCATTTTTGATTTTCGGGATTAAAGATTTAAAATCAAAATTAGAACCTGCAATTCTTCCCCCTTCTGTAATTGTAGCAGAGCTTAAAATTGACAAAACTGCCAAAAAGGAAATCTTAAAATCGCTTGACTCCTTAGCAATCAATGAAAGCACTTTATTTCCAGAGTTAGAACATGCAGCCAGCTATCTACGAACATAAAAAATAAACAGAAGCACGACCACATAACAGGCGTTTTGCGTCAGGTGGGATTGACAGCTTTTGGTTCGGCACTGATACCAAAAAAATAATACCCATTGTTTTTCGTATTTACAAAAATTATTACCTTAGCGCTAAGGTTAACAATTAGTTTTTTCATAGGCAAAGTACCAAAAGGGTCATCCGAACGAGGAATGACCCTTTTGGTTTTTAAAGTTGGGTAAAATAAAAAAGAATAGCGAACTACCGCAACTGCTTTAAAGGTGGATTCCTGGTAAATACTTCAAAAACCCCTTGCGTGTTTGAAATAAAGTGTCGTGGTTTGGCTCAAAACACAGCAATACCAATGGATACAAGTAAAAAAGAGCTAATTATCAAACTCATTCAGCAAGATTTAAAGCATAACCAATTGACGATGGGATTACAGAAAATAGGATTACACTCCGACATTCATCATTTGGAAATTATCGAAATT
>JBKHVV010000164.1:0-744 GCA_046569885.1 Bacteroidia bacterium | reverse complement strand
GATGATTAAGCCACTTGGTAAATTATCCTGTGTATATTCTTTACCCATAACATCAAAGATTTTAGTTGTTTTAGCAGTTGTCTTTTTTGTATTATTCAATGCTATTATCCTAGAGTCTTGAATTTCGTTATTAAAGTCAATACTTGAGACTTTATAGTAATACAAACCATTAGCATTTTTGTCTGTATAGGTATAACTATTATTACCGTTTGGTACAATGGTAGAAATTGTTTCCCAATCATAAGAATCTCTACTTCTTTCTATCTGATAAAATCTGGTAAGAGACTCGTCTTCACTGCTCCAAGTAATTTTGTTGTCTTTTGCATTTACTTTACCACTCAGAGTTATTAATTTATTAGAAAGTAGGGTACAAGTCGTAGTGGTAAGAGAAACACCAAAGTCACATATGGCTCCAGCATATCCATCAATCTGGATGTAAACACAGTCGGTGGTGCTCGTTACATTAATGTTGTAGGTTTGAGTTGAGGTGTAACCTTTTGATGGATTTGGACCACCAAATGTAGCAAATCTTGTGTGAAGATCTGTGGGAGTTCCCTGAAAAACAGAGTATTGAAATCCACTACCGGTACAATTAGAAGGAGTAATTGTTAAAGTCCACGTTCCCGTAACGCCTGGACAGAAGTGATACCAAATATCAGTTTCAACTGTATAGCCAACATCATGTCCATCACCACCACTTGGTGCGGTTGATGTATTACAATCTAAGTTATTGTCATAAGTTCC
>JBKHVV010000163.1:0-765 GCA_046569885.1 Bacteroidia bacterium | reverse complement strand
GCAAGTAATGCGCAACTTAGAAGCCATTTTAAAAGAATGCAACATGACTTTTGACCATGTGCTAAAGTGCAGCATTTTCTTGTCAGACATGGGTGATTTTGCCAAAGTAAATGCCGTGTATGGCGAATATTTCAAAAGCAATCCCCCCGCCCGTGAAACGGTAGAAGTTTCGTGCCTTCCTAAAAATGTGAATGTTGAGATTTCACTGGTCGCAGCTGTTTAGTTAATCGGTTGAAAACTTTGTTATTTACTTTTTTTGTGTCGTTTTGATTACATTATCATTTCTTATACATTTGGTATACAAACTAATAAATTTACTTATTATGAAAAATATAGTAGTTCCATAGCACAAATTTAAGCATTATGCCTTAATGTAGGAAATTACTCTCATTGAGGGGGAAGGGGGAGGAAATTACCTAAACAAGGCTCCTTCCTTCGTTAGTTCTGTAAATCTTTTATGCAGAAAAAGAAAACCTCCCTCTTAATCTCCCTCCAGAGGGAGACACACTTTTATCCCCCTCATTGAGGAGGCTGGGGGAGAAAATTACTCCACCTCAAAAGAAGTAGCTACAAAGCGATTGTTTTTTACTTCGCCTGTTACGTGAGCGTGTTTAATGGCATTGCAAAAGCCATCGTGGGCGTGAGCATCTCCGTGCTCATCAATAGAAGTGCCTTCTACAAAATAGGGTTTGCCGTTAATGCGCACGGCTAAAGTGCAACCTTCTCCTTCCATGCCAAACTGACATTGCCCACACGAAGCTTCTA
>JBKHVV010000162.1:0-774 GCA_046569885.1 Bacteroidia bacterium | reverse complement strand
GGCAAAGTTCTTAGCTCAACACTTAAATTACAAGTACATAGATAGCGATGAAGAAGTTTCGAAACAAGAAAATTTATCCATTTCTAAACTATTTGAAACAAAAGGACAAAATTATTTCCGTGAAATAGAAACAAAATGGATTAATGAGTTCAATGAAGACAATAGCGTTGTTGCGGTTGGTGGTGGTTTACCAATTTTTAGCAATAACATGGAGTTACTTTTAAAAAAAGGAAAAGTATTTTGGATTGATGAAACTTTTGAAGTTGTTTTTGAAAGAATAAAAGAAGACAAAAGCCGTCCGTTGTTAACAAAAACAAAAAAAGAGTTAGAAAAACTTTATCAAGAAAGACTGGCTGTTTACTCCAAAGCCATCAAAGTATCTTCACCCAAAAGCATCGAAGATTTTTTAAATAACCTATAACTAATAACCTATAACTAATAACCTATAACTAGTTTCTCAAATAAGCGTTTATTTCATCTTTTTCAAATTCTACCTCAATGTGTTCTTCAAGCGTGGTGGAAAGTGTTAAACCTACAAAATCTGCTCTAACAGGATAAAGGCGATGCATTCTATCAACTAAAACAACTGTTCTAATTATTTTGCAATCAAATCGAGTTAAGTCGGCTATAACATGCAGCATCGTTTTTCCAGAATTTAGCACATCATCAACCAAAACAATGGTTTTACCTTTAAAATCGTCTTTGCTCAATGAAAATAAAATATTACCCTCAATAGGGTTTTGCTTATTTATTATAGCACTTGACAAAGTGATT
>JBKHVV010000161.1:0-797 GCA_046569885.1 Bacteroidia bacterium | reverse complement strand
GCACCATTGGGCAAGAAGCTTACGGGATAGAAGCCGTTACACACGTTAACATGCGTTTTGCAAAACCTTTAGATGAAGATTTGTTACACCAAATTTGTAAAACCCATAAGCACATCATTACTTTAGAAGAAGCGACAAAAATTGGTGGATTTGGGAGTGCAGTAGCTGAGTTTATGGCAGCAAATCGTTACACGAATAAACTCACGATTTTAGGCGTTGACGATGCGTTTGTAGAACATGCCACACCTCAACAACAGCGAGAAGCAGCGGGGTTGACAAAGGCCAATTTAGAATTACGAATTACGAATTACGAACGCAGAAGTTAGAAGAAAGAGGAAAGACTTTTTGACCTTCGACCTTACGACTTTACAAACTTTCAACCTTCAACTTTCCGACTAATTTAGTCCCCGCTAGCGCGAGTTTGTAACTCGTGCTGAAATAAACGGTAATACATGAGAAAAGACCTTTGACTTTCTGACCTTCGACCTTACGACTTTACAGACTTTCCAACCAACTTCGCCACATACTTCCCAACAATGTCAAATTCTAAATTTACTTTGCTGCCTATGCGCAGTGCATGAAAATTGGTGTGTTCGTAGGTATAAGGGATAATAGCCACAGAGAAGAAATCATCACCAGAATCTACCACTGTTAAGCTAACGCCATTTATCGTTATAGAGCCCTTTTCTACAGTTACGTTGCCGCTGGGCGTGTAGTTAAAATAAAATTTCCAACTACCGTTGTGTTCTTCAATATTGGTGTATACGCCCACTTGGTCTACATGTCCTTAGGACATG
>JBKHVV010000160.1:0-816 GCA_046569885.1 Bacteroidia bacterium | reverse complement strand
GATTTCTACGCAAGTCTAAATAACGGTATTGCATGCGTAGTTCATCACCGCCATCGGTATCGTCTTCTATGGTAAATGGTGGAGTTTTAGAGCCATTCAAAACAGTTAATTTCTCAACGAATAGTTCAATATCTCCAGTAGGAATGTTTGGGTTTTTAGAAGAGCGTTCAACCACTTTTCCTTCAACAGCAATTACAAACTCACGGCCTAGTGTGCGCACTAAGTCCAACACTTCGGCAGAAGATTTTCCTTCTTCGAAATACAATTGCGTGATGCCGTAGCGGTCGCGTAAATCTACCCACACCAAGCCCCCTTTGTCGCGTTTGCGTTGCACCCATCCGCTTAGTTGCACCTGTTGTCCTACATCCGAAATTCTTAGTTCACCGTTGGTTTTTGTTCTGTACATGATAATTTTTTTACCGAGTGGCAAAGATAGAGTTGAAAGTTGAAAGTTGAAAGTTAAAAGTTATATGCTTTCATCATAGTTTATGTGAAGAAACTCCTTTTTGGGGTTATTTTGTTTGGTTTTTCACTATTTTTGGAATCATAACAAGTTTTTTACATGACCATTCTTCCCAACACCGATGAGTATTTTATGCGCGTGGCACTTACCGAAGCGCACAAAGCAGCAGAACAAGATGAAGTGCCTATTGGTGCGGTGGTGGTGTGTAAAAACCAAGTCATTGCCCGCACCCACAACTTTACAGAACACCTTGTTGATTTTACCGCTCATGCCGAAATGCAAGCGTTTACTTCTGCTACCAATTTTTTAGGTAACAAATACCTCAACGATTGTACGCTTTATGTTACTATGGA
>JBKHVV010000159.1:0-850 GCA_046569885.1 Bacteroidia bacterium | reverse complement strand
GATTTTCTTCACTCAAATTTGCATCAGATTTAATAGAGTAAAACACTTTTTCTTTATCCTTTAACGTCATTATTTTTCTCATTACTTCATGAAAAAACGTTCCGTAATCCAATTCGGTAGTTTTACTTTCTTTCCAATATTGGTCTGATTCTGGAGCAATGTTTAGCCTTGTTGATTTTTCTTTTAACGATTTTTTTAACTCAATTACATTCTTACTTTTTTCATTTTTTACAACAGAACTTCTACTGCTATTTCCTAACTCAATTTTAGTAGCAGACAGAATCGAATTTTGACGTATATTTTCGTGGATGAATTTTCCTATTCCTTTTTTTACATCAGCCAACGCATAAAGTTGTTCTTCAGCTCTCGTTAAAGCAACATAAAGCGTGTTTATCGACTCTAAAAAAGCTTCTTCAGTCTCAGCAAGAGAAATATTTTTGTAGCTGGTATTGCTTAATGTTTTAGGCGTTATCGTTACAGCTAAACTTTTCAAATCATTGATGCCTTCAGGCTGAATCCACTTGATGGTAGAACGAAAATCTACTTCCCAATTTATATAAGGCAATATCACCACCGGATATTGCAATCCTTTTGATTTATGTATGGTTAGCACTTGAATTGCAGAACCACTTTGAGAATTTTTTAATGATGGAATAGAATCTTTCTCTTCCAATGTTTTCCAATATCTTATAAAGTCTGAAACAGAGATACCTTCTTTCTTAAACTTCTCCCAAACAAAGGATTTGAACTGAACAAAATATGCCGAATTGACGTCTAATTGAAGTAAAAAAGCCAATTTATCAATCGCATTTAGGACAGATAAATTGAGTAGTTGATGATTGATTTGATA
>JBKHVV010000158.1:0-850 GCA_046569885.1 Bacteroidia bacterium | reverse complement strand
GATTTTCTTCACTCAAATTTGCATCAGATTTAATAGAGTAAAACACTTTTTCTTTATCCTTTAACGTCATTATTTTTTTCATTACTTCGTGAAAAAACGTTCCATAATCCAATTCGGTAGTTTTACTTTCTTTCCAATATTGGTCTGATTCTGGAGCAATGTTTAACTCCGTTGATTTTTCTTTTATAGATTTTTTTAACTCAATTAAATTTTTACTTTTTTCATTTTTAACAACAGAACTTCTATTGTTATTTCCTAATTCAATTTTAGTGGTAGATAAAATCGGATTTTGACGCACGTTTTCATAGATAAATTTTCCAATTCCTTTTTTTACATCAGCCAACGCATAAAGCTGTTCTTCGGCTCTCGTTAAAGCAACATAAAGCGTGTTTGTTGACTCTAAAAACGCTTCTTCAGTCTCAGCAAGAGAAATGTTTTTGTAACTGGTATTACTTAGTGTTTTAGGCGTTATTGTTACCGCCAAACTTTTCAAATCATGGATGCCTTCAGGTTGAATCCACTTGATGGTAGAACGAAAATCTACTTCCCAATTTATATACGGAAGTATCACCACCGGATATTGCAATCCTTTTGATTTATGTATGGTTAACACTTGAATTGCAGAATCACTTTGAGAATTTTTTAATGATGGGATAGAATCTTTTTCTTCCAATGTTTTCCAATATCTTATGTAGTCTGAAACAGAGACACCTTCTTTCTTAAACTTCTCCCAAACAAAGGATTTGAACTGAACAAAATATGCCGAATTGACTTCTAATTGAAGTAAAAAAGCCAATCTATCAATCGCATTTAGGACAGATAAATTGAGCAGTTGATGATTGATTTGATA
>JBKHVV010000157.1:0-858 GCA_046569885.1 Bacteroidia bacterium | reverse complement strand
ACAAATTGGGTGGTGGACAGCGACAAAGTTCTCGTATTCTAAAACCCACGCTTCTTTTTGTCATACTTTTTGTGCCGACACACTTTTAGCACATTGCCGTCCTCGTTCCTGCGGGCGGCAAAGAGCTAAAGCCGACACGCAAAACAAAAAGATATGCCAAAAGCAAACGCACGGTGAGACAGTAAAAATTCCCTCGCTTCGCAAAAATTAAATCTTTCCCGACCACTCATAGCCGACAGACAAAAAACCGTTTTTCGGGACAAGTAATTGGACTATAAAAATCGCTGAAAGCACAATGGACACTGCATCAGAAGACAGAACCACTGGCGGTAACACGGGTTTGGCAAAAGTGGCGGTGCAGTGCTTCGTAGGACAGTTTTTTCTATATTTGAACTTTCGTTCTTCGTATGTAAGTTGGTGCGTAAAATCGCCACCTTCGCCAAGCCCGAAAACGTTAACCCCTCACCAACTCCTTCCTCAACATATTCAATGCCGAAATAGCCGTTTTTCGTATGGTGCGTTCGCGGTGTTCGCCCATCATAAATAGTTTGGAAGCAATGCCATTTGGTGTAGCAATGGCTATCCAAACGGTGCCTACGGGTTTTTCATCAGTACCACCCAATGGTCCTGCAATACCGGAAGTGGCTATGGCGTAATCGGTATGAAGTAGCTTTTTTACACCCAAAGCCATTTGCTCTACCACTTGTTGGCTAACGGCTCCATAATTGTTAAGGTCGTTTTCGTTTACACCAAGCGTGTTTAGTTTCACTGCGTTGGCATAGCTTACCACGCTTCCTAAATAATAATCGGAACTACCCGAAACGGAAGTAATCAAGTGCGCAATATAGCCACCCGTGC
>JBKHVV010000156.1:427-872 GCA_046569885.1 Bacteroidia bacterium | reverse complement strand
ATAGGGACATTTCATCGGGCAGACTTAATAATGAAAATGACAGAAAAATTTATTTAGACAATAATCCTAAAAACCATAGAGTTCTTAATCGATGGGAAATTGAAAATTATTTATTCGACAAAGAGGTTTTAAAGGCTTATTGTTTAGCTAATGACAAAGAATTTAAAGAGGAAGATTATGAAAAATTTGTAACTGACATAATAAATCAAAATGTGAAAGACGAAACTGGTCGAATAAAAAACTTTTGTAGTATTACGACAAATGTTAATCCTGAGACTTTCAAATTAAACTTAGCGACTTTTATAATTCCAGAAATGCAAGTGTATAAAGAATTAGAAAACGTAATATTTAAGCGACAATGAGGACAGAAACGCCAGCCTGTAACAGCACCTACCCAAAAGGCGGGGTTTCGTGTTCCAAAGACAGTTTTGTCGTTAATGAAAGA
>JBKHVV010000156.1:0-417 GCA_046569885.1 Bacteroidia bacterium | reverse complement strand
AAATCAAGTTTTGTGGTAAAAGTCCCGCCCTTCGGGTAGCTGCAAAACGTTAGCGGTCATGCTATGACGACCGTGCAAACATCAACGACAGGACATAAAAGTAAACTAACTGACAATTAAAACTGAATGACAAGACGAAGTATAATAGCAATTCTAATTTTCCTTTTCTGTGTTGCTTTGCCGACTTGGGTTTTAAGTTTCTTTCCGACACCTTGTGGTGGCTACGGACTTTGTATGGTTGTTTTTTATCCAGCTATATTTCTGTTAGGACTTATTAGCGGTTTCGTTTATTACAAGTTCAGCGACAAGATTAAATTTAGAAAGTGGTTACAAGTAGTTCTAATTTTAGTCGTGGACATTTTGCTCATCACTTTTTTTTATCCGAAAGGAGAGTTTTCCCCCTTCTATCAAATTCCA
>JBKHVV010000155.1:0-945 GCA_046569885.1 Bacteroidia bacterium | reverse complement strand
GTCAGCATTGATTGTTCCTGCCTTTTCGTTTGTAAGAGATTGGTGTTTGAAGAAAGGCATTGATGCCAAATATTTCTCCAATGAACAATTAGTTTCGCACCCACAAGCGGTGCAACGCATCATGCAAGAGGTAGAAGAGACCAATCAAAAGTTTGGTGCTTGGGAACAAATAAAACGTCCTAAGTTTTTACCCGCAGAATTTACCATTGATGGTGGTGAATTGACACCAACACTCAAACTAAAGCGTAAAGTCATTATCCAAAAATATGCTAAAGAGATAGCTGAGATTTACGGGTGATAAATTGAAAGCTGAAGGTTGAAGGTTGAAAGTTGAAGGTTGAAGGTTGAAGGTTGAAGGTTGAAAGTTGAAAGTTGAAGGTTGAAAGTTGAAAGCTGTGTTAGCGTATTAACGTTAAATTTGTAATCTGCAATTTTTCAATCACCAATCACCAATTATCAATTATCAATCATCAATTCTTTACTGTTTATCTGTATCTCCATTTCCTTCAATTCAGCAAAAATGTTGTTGTATAAGCTGTCTAAAAGGTCTATATTTTTTGCATAAAACATCAAGCTACTATCGTAATGATTTTTGGTAACGTTGTGCTTTTTAAAAATGCTGTTGTAATAATTAGGTACACTGTCCATAACCGATGGGTTCATGATGCGTTCGTTTTCAATTTGGCTTTCCATTAATTGAACGTCTAACATAATGTTGCTCATCGTTTCAAATGGAATAACATCATCGGGTATTTCGATGGCTTCTTTTTCATTATTGTTGCTACATGCCATAAATATTAAAGCAAGTAATATGTAAAGTAGTTGGTTCATCGTATTAAATTAAAAGTTTGTAAAGTCGAACGTTAAAAGTTGAAGGTTAAATGTTCAAAGTTCTAAAGTCATTTTCAAATTTTCAAATTGGCTCATCTTCAAATTATCATTGAT
>JBKHVV010000154.1:0-968 GCA_046569885.1 Bacteroidia bacterium | reverse complement strand
GGTCTGTTTGTAGTTATCGTAAATAGCAAAGGTGAACGCAAAGACCCTGACAAAGATGCATTAGATGCGAAATGGTCACTGTTGTTGTCAAACCTAAAAGGTAGAGCCAGCAGCGGACCGATGAATGCTTTGGTAAAACAAGCAGACGTTAAAGATTACCGCAAACGTGCCGAACTAAAAGATATCGAGCAGTAGTTCATACGCAATCATTTTTACGAAGGAGTGAAACGACTGAAGTAATCACTTTAGGTCCGTAAGGTTGAAGGTTGAAGGTTGAAAGTTGAAAGTTGAAGGTTGAAAGTTGAAGGTTGAAAGTTGAAGGTTGAAAGTTGAAGGTTGAAAGTTGAAAGTTGAAAGATTTTCTCTAAACACTAAACACCAGATGCCAACTACAATTAGCATTTCAAACTTTCAAATTGTTACATTGTTCAATCGGCACATTGGATTATTTCACCACCACCGAATACTCTACGTTGTAGTTGACTATGATAATGGATAGTTTCACCGTTTTGATTTAGTGTGGTAAAGGTAGGAAAATTGTTGAAGGTCGAAAGTTGAAAGTTTTTTTTATTTTATCGGGCTATTTTCCCATACAAATCGTAATGGTCGGTAGAAGTAATTTCAATGTTGACAAAATCGCCCATACGGATGTGGTTGTCTTCTGAGATTTTTACCAATACTTCATTATCTACATCAGGAGAATCGAATTCTGTGCGCCCTATAAAATAATCGCCTTCTGCCCTATCGAATAAGGTTTTAAAGGTTTTACCGATTTTTTGTTGGTTAAGATTATACGAAATATTCGACTGCAACTCCATAATTTCTTCGGCACGTTGCTGCTTTACTTTTGCAGGCACATCATCATTGTAGCTATGTGCATGGGTGTTCTCTTCGTGAGAATAGGTAAAGGCACCCAATCTATCAAATTGCATGGCATTCACCCACTCTTTTAGCTCTTCAAAATCTTC
>JBKHVV010000153.1:0-1041 GCA_046569885.1 Bacteroidia bacterium | reverse complement strand
CTGGAATTCCAAGAAAAAAGTGGACAAAAAGAGTTAAACACCTAAGCGACTTGTTTTAATTGGTTAGTACTCATTAAATTTTCGTGTTCTAAAATAGTTAAATTATTTAAATGTTTGTGTCTTCTTTTTTGATTGTACCACGTTTCTATGTATTCAAAAATGGATAATGCGGCTTGTTTTCTTGTTTGGTAAGTATTGTGGTATACGAGCTCAACTTTCAATGTTTTAAAAAAGCTTTCGGCTACGGCATTATCCCAACAATTTCCTTTTCTGCTCATGCTTCTAACGATACGTTTCTGCTTTTTTAGTTCATGGACAAATTCATGGCAAGCATACTGAACGCCTCTGTCTGAATGAAAAATAAGCATTTTGTTTTCATCAATGGGGCGATTAATGACGGCCATTTTAAAGGCAGCAATAGTGGTTTGAGTGGTCTGCATGGTGGAACCTAATGCCCAGCCAATAACTTTTCTGTCATACAAATCAATTACCGTTGTTAAATACAGCCATCCTTCTTTGGTGGCAACATACGTAATGTCAGAAACCCAAACCTCATTCTTAGTAGTTACCGTAAAATTTTGCATAAGCGTATTAGCAACAACCGGATGTTTATGATTGGAATTGGTAGTTACTCTGTACTTTTTTCTAATGATACTTTGTATGTTTTCTTTACGCATGAGTTTTGCAATTAATGGCTGGGATGCTTTGGTTCCTTCTGCTTGTATTTCTTTTGTAATTCTTGGGCTACCGTATCTACGCTTACTGGCTGTATAAATTCTGCGGATATCATTTAACAACAAGGCATTTCTAATTGCTCGTTTCGATGGTGTTTTATTGACCCATTTGTAATATCCACTTTTACTTACTTCCAGTACCTTACACATCTTTTCAATCGTAAATTCTTCTTTATGCGTTTTTATAAATTGAAATCTTACCGATCGTTCTTGGAAAAGATGCTTACCGCCTTTTTTAAGATGTCCCTCTCCATCTTAGTATCGTAAAGCTCTTTTTTTAAACGTACAATTTCTTCCTGTTCGGGAG
>JBKHVV010000152.1:0-1091 GCA_046569885.1 Bacteroidia bacterium | reverse complement strand
GTCGAACGAGTCATTAGCCAGCGCGTCCTTCCAGTCATCGCACAGCCATTCGATTTGCTGCTCAACAAGCGTCAGCGGGCTTTCTTCTTCGGCTTCTTCTTCCGGGTAGCGGAACTCGTCCGAATCGGTGATGCAGGGCATCAGGTTATTCATCGTCGGCCCCCTGCTGCTTCTGCGGCTCAAGGGGAAAAGCTGCTTCAGCCGGTACGCCCAAGCCAATCAAGCGGTGGGTTTCCAGTTCTGCCCAATTGGGCGGTGTGCCGTAGTCCATCTGTTTTCTCCTTTATGAGCCGTCGCCGTCGCCGTCGCCGTCGCCGTTGCCGTAGCCGTAGCCGTAGCCGTAGCCGTAGCCGTCGCCGTTGCCGTAGCCGTTGCCGTAGCCGTTGCCGTTGCCGTAGCCGTTGCCGTAGCCGTCGCCGTAGCCGTCGCCGTCGCCGTAGCCGTTGCCGTAGCCGTAGCCGTAGCCGTAGCCGTAGCCGTAGCCGTAGCCGTTGCCGTTGCCGTAGCCGTAGCCGTAGCCGTAGCCGTAGCCGTTGCCGTTGCCGTTGCCGTTGCCGTAGCCGTTGCCGTAGCCGTTGCCGTAGCCGTAGCCGTAGCCGTAGCCGTCGCCGTCGCCGTCAAGCGTTAAATGAGCGTCCACTTGTTTTGATCCACATCAATCAGGCTGATAAGGGCGCGGTACGGCACCCGCACAGTTCCCACATGGTCAAGTTTTGTGCTGCTAGTAGGGCCATTAACCAATTCGCCTAGGCCTTTGGTGGTCCCCCAAACGCGAATGTTTTTGGCGTGGCGCAGTACCAGCATTTCAGGGTCAGCGCGGTCAACTTGGCCGACATAAACAAAACCGCGATCCAACACAGCAATCTTGATTTCGCCTTCGGCCGCCGTGTCGCGGCGCACATACTCAACATCGTCAATCTTGATTACTTCAGGTTTGCTCACTTCTATCTCCAGCGCCGCGTGATGTGCAGCGGATGACTGCATTATCGGCATTCCGAATAAAAATGCAAGCCTTTTCAAAATTATTTTTTCATCATGTAGCGCGAATGGAACATCATCGCCGCAGTTACCCCGAGCGCCCCGCCAGTACC
>JBKHVV010000151.1:0-1444 GCA_046569885.1 Bacteroidia bacterium | reverse complement strand
CATTAATTCAAAAGCACTATCCAAAGGCTTTAGTAAGTCACAGAACAGCAATTGAATTTAAGCCCTCACCATTACACAATGTCTATCTTACATCGACTCAGAACAGAAATGTTAAATGGGGAGAAATAACATTAAAATTTTCAAAAGGAAAAAATAGTTTAGAAAGTGATTTACCATTAATCAAGGGGTTACACGTTTCATCAATGGAGCGAGCCTATTTGGAAAATTTAACAAGCAGTCGGAGTACCGGAGGAGAACTGAAAACAGTAGATGAATCAATCATAGAAGAAAAGTTATTAAATATACTAAATACTAAAGGAGAAAATGGCTTAAATGAATTGAGGGATAAAGCCCAACAGATTTCAGAAGTCTTAGAAATGAAAAAAGAGTTTTCCATCTTAAACAAAAAGATAAGTGCCATACTATCAACCAGCCCAAGTGATATATTGACTTCCCCAGTAGCTATGGCACAAGCATTTGGAGAACCTTATGATTCTAGTAGGATTGAATTGTTTCAAACTCTAGTAGGAGCATTAAGAAATTCGGTTTTCAAATCACGTTCAGAGAATGCTACCGATATGAAATCATTTCAGACGTTTGCTTTTTTTGAAAGCTATTTTTCTAATTATATTGAGGGAACAATATTTGAAGTACAAGAAGCGGTAGATATAGTGTATAATAACAAAATTATAGACAATAGAGTTGGCGATACACATGACGTAAAAGGAACATTTGAAGTATGTTCAAATAAATTTGAAATGCAGCGAAAAATATCGTCTCCGAATGAATTTGTTGATATATTAAAAGAAAGGCATGCTATAATACTAAGAGGAAGACCCGATAAAAATCCTGGCTCATTTAAACACACAGCAAATAGAGCAGGTAACTCTCATTTTGTTTTGCCAAAAATGGTTAAAGGCACACTTAAAGCAGGTTATGAGTTTATCAACTCTATTCCATCAGCTTTAGGGAAAGCGATATATATGATGTTTTTGGTGAGTGAAGTACATCCATTTGATGACGGGAATGGTAGAATAGCAAGAATAATGATGAATGCAGAATTAGTAAAAGAAAAAGAACAGCGTATATTAATTCCTACAGCATACAGAGATGATTATATTGGAGCACTTAAAAAGTTAACTAAAAGAAGTGAGCCTGATGCATATATCAGAATGTTGGATAATATTCATGATTATAGCAAGTGGTTAAATCCAAGTTCGTTTGAAGGAATGTTAAAGCAGATTAAAGAATCAAATGCATTAGAAGAACCTGATGAAGCAAAGTTGACTTGGAAAACGTAAAAATACTTATTTAAAAGGAAATACTAATATTAATGTTATGTCAATAGTGATTAAAATGCTAACAACTACAAAATTTCAAAAGCAGAACAAGAATTAAAGTCAAGAGCTTTTTTAAATTGGAGGTAAATATATCTTTTAGTAAG
>JBKHVV010000150.1:0-1672 GCA_046569885.1 Bacteroidia bacterium | reverse complement strand
AGTCAAAATGCGTTTAGAAGCGATGATATACTTTCCTCTTTTTTGCGCAGAAATCCTTACAACAAATTATCCTTTACGGAAGAATATCGTATAGCTTTTGAAAATGAATGGTTCGAAGGACTTTCTACAACGTTATTACTTAGAAATTACAAAATACAACCATTGGGGATAATACCTTTTCAAAAAACCATTGCAGAAGATTTTGCTGTTCCAATACCCAATGTTATCGCCTCTGAAATATCACTGTACACACGCTTTGCATATAAAGAGCAATTTCTTCGTGGAGAATTTGATAGAGTAAGTTTAGGTACAAAAAAACCGATTGTCGAATTGCATTTTACGCAAGGTTTAAAGGGCGTTTTAAACAGTCAATACAACTACCAAAAAATAGTGTTTAACTATCAACACAAATTTGCATTAGGAATTTTTGGCGTGTTTCGCTACAAGTTTGAAGCAGGAAAAGTTTTTGGCACTGTGCCTTATCCGCTTTTAGAAATTCACCCAGGTAACGAAACGTTTACCTACAACAAAAACGCGTTTAACATGATGAACATAGTAGAATTTGTTAGCGACCAATACGTTTCGGCAAATTTCGAGCATCATTTTGAAGGATTATTTTTAAATAAAATTCCACTACTTAGAAAATTAAAATGGAGAGAAGTAGCATCGCTCAAAGCTATTTACGGAAGCATTTCACCACGTCATTTAGAAGTGATGGATTTGCCATCATTTACACGCTCACTAAGCGCCAAGCCTTATGCAGAAGCATCCGTAGGTGTAGAAAATATTTTTAAAATTTTACGCGTAGATTTGTTGTGGCGATTAACCTATTTAGACAATACATTTGATGGAATTGACGTTAGTTTGGTAGCATTACGTTTTAATTTGGATTTTGATTTTTAATGAAATTATATACAAACAACATACAAAAAACTTATAAAGGACGACAAGTAGTAAAAGGCGTTTCTATTGAAGTAACTCAAGGAGAAATTGTGGGTTTACTTGGTCCGAATGGCGCAGGAAAAACGACCTCTTTTTATATGATGGTGGGTTTGGTAAAACCCGATGCAGGAAACGTTTTTTTAGAAGATAAAGACATTACCACCGAACCCATGTACAAGCGTGCCAAAATGGGCATTGGATATTTGCCGCAGGAAGTTTCTGTGTTTAGAAAATTATCTGTAGAAGACAACATCCGAGCGATTTTAGAAATGACAAATCTCTCTAAAAAAGAACAAGCCGAAAAATTAGAAAAACTACTCGATGAGTTTTCTTTAAACCATGTGAGAAAAAACATGGGTAATAGCTTGTCGGGCGGAGAAAAAAGACGTACCGAAATTGCGCGCGCCTTAGCTGTTGACCCAAAATTTATTTTGCTGGACGAACCCTTTGCGGGCGTTGACCCTATTGCCGTTGAAGACATACAAAGCATTGTTGCCGATTTGAAAAAACGCAACATTGGCGTACTCATTACCGACCATAACGTGCAAGAAACATTGTCTATTACCGATAGGGCTTATTTATTATTTGAAGGTGGGATTTTAAAATCTGGAACTGCCGAGGAATTGGCTTCTGATGAACAAGTGCGTAAGGTTTACTTAGGGCAAAATTTTGTGTTGAGGAGGTGATTAAAAATTAAAGCTATAACTCGCAGAAGGCATTATTGGGAATA
>JBKHVV010000149.1:0-1683 GCA_046569885.1 Bacteroidia bacterium | reverse complement strand
GCCCAACACAAGCAGGATGTAGAAGAAATAAAAAAGGGAATACCCGAATTAAAAATCGAATATTCCCGTTTGGTAGCCCCCCGCTAAGCGTAGCGTCTCGCTACGCTTTATTTAGTTCGGCATCCTTGCCGTAAAAATAAAAGCAAAAATTTATATTTTTGTAACATGCCTACTGGATACCAAATAAAAAACCAAGATTACCCCCACTTTTTAACACTACAAATAGTTGAGTGGGTAGATATTTTTACCAGACAAGTTTATAGAAACATTATTGTAGATGCACTTAACTTTTGTATTAATCAAAAACAGTTAATTGTATATGGCTATGTAATAATGAGTAACCATGTGCATTTAATTGCGCAAAGTTCAAACAATAATTTAAGCGCTACAATTCGCGATTTTAAAAGTTTTACAAGCAAAGAAATGCTCAAGTATATCGAAACAGGGATTGAAAGTAGGGATGAGTGGATGTTGAACATTTTTAAAAAAGCAGCATTAAAACACAAACGAAATTCTAATTATCAAGTGTGGACTCACGAAAACCATGCTTTAGAAGTCCATTCGTATCAGTTTTTCAGAAGTAAATTAGATTATTTACACGCAAATCCTATTAGAGCTGGTATTGTGAAAAATGCTGAAGACTATTTATATTCAAGTGCTACAAATTATGCAGGAGAGAATGGATTAGTTCAAGTTGAAATTGCTACATTGCCATGGAAAACGATAAGCTAACTGTATATACAGTCCAGAGGACTTACTTTGTGGAGCGTAGTGAGGACACTACGCTCAGCGGGGGAAAACAATCTGGAACTTTTTCTGCTGATGATATAAGCAATTTAAGGCACGGAAAAAAAGGGACTACGTCAATGATAATGTCAGAGGGTAATATCATATATGGGCTTATGATTGTTGATGAAAAAGCGGCTAAAAAATTCTTTAACAAAACCTCGTTAAATGACATAAGGGCTATTTATGAAAAGGAAAAAAATAGTTTTTCTGGTGATCAAAACTCATCAACAGAGGCGGCTGTAAAAAAAATATTAGGAGAAAAATCAGGAATTAAATTCTATAAAGCCGAAGGCACAAAAGAAAATCCATTACCAACAAATTTTGAGGAGGTGAAATGATGAGAACAGTAGTTATTTTATTGGTTTTTTTGCTATCATCTAGTTATTATGCTCAAAACGATAGCCACAAGAAGAAACTTAGTATAAAGGTATTTAAAACATTAAATTTATCGCAATATATACTAAAGGAAGACGGGTTTGTAAATATGATAAATGATTCGGTTTTTCAAAGCTATGTGAAAAATATAGAGATATCTTGTGATAATTCATGCTATGATATTTTTATTAAGACCACTAATAATTTTTTGATTCGTGTTGTTTTTGAGAATGGTTTTCAAAAAGGATTAACTATCAAAGACATTGTCAGTAGTAACATAAGAATTAGTTACATTGAAGTTATAAATAAAAAAAATATAGAAATTCTTTTAATAACAAATTTAGGGTCATATAAACCATATAAGATATGGTATAATGGAATTTTAAAGAGTTAGGGGGTCATGTATCACACTTGGTGTTAGTAAATTGGTCATGCACCACAATTGGTGTTAAAAAAGTTTACTGGTTTATTGGTAAATTAGTATCTTAGTAAACGAAAAAAAGAGAACGTTCTTTGAGA
>JBKHVV010000148.1:0-1698 GCA_046569885.1 Bacteroidia bacterium | reverse complement strand
TTAGATAAAAATGAGTGGAATGGTAATGCATCTATTCAACTAAAATTACGAGATTTAAAACCTACACGTTAATAATTCCGTTAAACCGCTTAGTTTTTGTAAGGAAGTATACAGTAGTTTTACTCAAGATTTTTTCAATTTGAAGCGTTTCAAAAAAATAGTTATTTATGTTGTTTCTTCTTTCTTAGCATTAATCGTGCTTGGAGTCATTTTTACGTACGTTTTTGAGGATAAAGTGAAAGCCTTTGCCATGCAAGAAATCAACAAGCATCTTGTTGCCGAAATGTCTGCCGAAGAAATTGATTTTTCTTTTTTTCAGCGCTTTCCAAATGCCTCATTGAACTTTAAAAATGTGCTTTTAAAAGACAAAAACGACACCATCATTTTTGCAAAAAATTTGTATTTAAAAATGAATGTGTGGGATTTATTAAATAAAAAATACGATGTAAAAGCGATTGAAATTGATGAATCAAAACTCAATTTAACGATTGACAAATACGGAAACGAAAATTACATTTTTTGGAAAGAAGATACCAGCACAACTACAGAAAATTTTTCGTTCAATCTCGAAAAAGTTGATTTTTATAAAAGTAATTTAAAATTTAGAAACCAAGCGTTGAAGCAATCTATATCTACAGAAATTGATTATTTATCATTACAAGGTGCGTTTAATGAAGACGTGTTTTCAATGGAAGCAAAAAGTAATTTATTTATTCATCATTTTAAAAGTTCTAACGTTAACTACATTAAAAATCAAAAATGTAAAATTTACACCGAGTTGAAAGTAGATAACAATGAACAAGCCGTTAGAGTAAATATTGGCGACATAAAAATTGCCGATTTGAATTTTGTTTCGGGCGGTTACTATAACTACAATTCTAACTTTATGGAATTGGTTATACAGGGAAATAAAATTGACTTAAACTCTTTGTTTTCGGTATTTCCAGAAGATTTGTTCAAAGAATTCACCGAATATAAATCGAAGGGTGTTCTTACGTTTGATGCGCGAATAAAAGGCAGAAGTTCAACAACAGAAACACCAGACATTACTGCCGAATTTGAAATTAACAATGGCTCTATTACTGAAAATAAAAACGATATTACACTTTCAAATCTTAATTTGTTGGGCAGCTACACTTCAAAAAATAAAAACAATCACTCAGAAATACGTTTGAAAAACTTTTCAGGTTACTTTGAAGACGGCAATTTTTCTGGATATTTAACACTTACTAATTTGAGCAATCCAACCATTAATTTGATGTGTAGCGGAAAATTAAATCTAAATACATTGTATCGTTTTATTCCTTCAAATAAACTAAATAACCTTTCAGGTGAAGTGGATTTTAATGCAGAAATAAATGCCAAAAATTCAGGAAAAGACATTCAAATAAGCAAATCGGAAGGAATGGCTTCGTTTACCAATCTCAACTTTACGTTAACGGATAATAATTTGGTATTTGAGAATTTAAATGCTAATTTTCACCTAAAACAAAATCATGCTTACGTAACCGATTTATCAGGAAAAATCAATTCTACCGAATTTACTATTGATGGTTATTTCAGAAATTTTTTGCCATATCTACTTTTAAAAAATGAAAAACTTACCATTGAAGCCGATGTGTGGTCGGGAAAAACCGATTTAAAACTTTTATTAGGCGCATCACAAAGTGCTACTGAAAGTAATTCTAATGACTCTGA
>JBKHVV010000147.1:0-2012 GCA_046569885.1 Bacteroidia bacterium | reverse complement strand
TGACAAAAAAGCAGGTGCGCCCGAAAATCTAATTACACCAGAAGTACATGATGGTCGCTTAGTTTTTTCTTCAAGGGCTTCTTACGAAAAAACCATTGAACAACTTTCTCCTCTTGAAGAAAGCGAATTAATTGCTTGGGAAGACAACCTTTCTTTTACGTCTATGAGAAAAGAAATGACCGAAGAAGAAAGAGAAAATATAGGTATAGAGGATGAACTTTTAGCAACATTAATAAACAAACATGGAGAAATACAAATTGGTAAGTACATATACAAAATTGACATTCCTAATGAAAAAGTATATGCCGTACGCGAAAATCAAGTAGAAAACCCGGGCAATGCTTTTGAAAATAATGCAGCCGTAAAAATCTATTCTATTCATGACAATGTTTTAGATTTTGTTGAAGGAGATAGAACACCACAAGCAAAAGGATGTGATGGGTGTCCTGACAACAAGTTTGTTGATAAAGATGTTCAAACTAAAGGTGGGGCAAGCGTAAACGTTAAATACAAAGTAGTATATCAAAAAGCGGGGGTTTATTACTCTCTACAAGCAAAGATTAAAAGAGAAGTTTGTAATGGATGTATCTATATTGGTCTACAATGGCCAGGGAAAACATACTCTTATACTAAATGCGGTTCGTCCTCTAGTGAAATTACGGGGTTTAATCAAGGTGGCACGGGAAGAGAATACAGCAAGAGACCCTATTCAGGAAGCTCTAGACTTAAACAATATAACTGGAAAGTTCGCTTTTCAATAAGAGATGGTAACTGGATATTTGAACCTCAAGTAGAGCTGAAATGTTAAATTAAATCATTGTTCTTAAAATAAACCACGCATATAATTCGTTTTATGCGTGGTTTTTTATGTTATGTTACAAAAAAAAGTAATTTTCATTTTTACACTTGTTGGCATAATTTTCTCATGCACCAAAGAGGTTAGAATAGACCTCCCTAAGGCAGAGCAAAAAATGGTGGTAAATTGTTTGTTTACCAAAGACAGTACGTTTTTGGTGAATTTAACCGAGTTAAATGATGCTTTTGACAATCAAATTTACGCCATCAACAACGCTGCCATTTCGTTGTACGAAAACGATATTTTTGTAGAGCATCTTACCCCCGCTGACCCTAATGGTAATTACATTTCTTCTATTTTGCCTAAAGAAGGTAAAAAATATGCCATTGTTTGCGAACATAAAGATTTTCCTACAGCCACTGCTATTGATTATTTACCTTATAACCCAAGTTTAATTACAATATCAAGCATAAAAGACAGTGTTGCATTTGAGCCAGATTGGGATAAACCATATTCTCAAATTTCTGTTGATTTTATTGATGATGTCCACAAAAACTATTACGAAGTTAAGGTCTTTAATCTTTATCAACCGGAGCAATCTGTGAGCTACTATTCAGAGGCATCCTATATATTTTCACATGACTTATCTGTAGAAAACAATGATGCGCATTTTTTTCAAGGAAATTCTATTCTTTTTTCAGACGAATTATTTAATGGTAAGAAAAAGACTATTACAATAAATTTTTACCAAATATTTTCTGAAGAATTGGGTGTTGTAGTCCTCTTTCGAGAAGTTTCTGAAAATTATTACAACTACAAAAAAGGGTTGTATAACCATGTTTATAGCCAGTATGGTGGCTTTGGTATTGGCGCAGGCAATCCAATAGATATGTACAACAATATTGAGAACGGCTATGGCGTTTTTGCAGGATATACACAAGTAGTTGATACTATATTTAGGTAATATAATGATGTTAGCATTTGCTATAATTGGTTTTTTCTCTTGCACCAAAGAGGTTAAAATAGACCTACCTAAAGCAGAGCAAAAAATGGTGGTAAATTGTTTGTTTACCAAAGACAGTAATTTTTTGGTGAATTTAACCGAGTTAAATGATGCTTTTGACAATCAAGTTTACGTTATCAACAACGCTGCCATTTCGTTGTACGAAAACGATATTTTTGTAGAGCATCTTACCCCCGCTGACCCTAATGGTAA
>JBKHVV010000146.1:0-2085 GCA_046569885.1 Bacteroidia bacterium | reverse complement strand
TTAGATAAAAATGAGTGGAATGGTAATGCATCTATTCAACTAAAATTACGAGATTTAAAACCTACACGTTAATAATTACGTTAAACTGCTTAGTTTTTGTGAGGAAGTATACAGTAGTTTTACTCAAGATTTTTTTTTAATTTGAAGCGTTTCAAAAAAATAGTCATTTATGTTGTTTCGTCTTTCTTAGCGTTAGTAGTGCTTGGAATAATTTTCACGTATGTTTTTGAAGATAAAGTGAAAGCCTTTGCTATGCAAGAAATCAACAAACATCTTGTTGCCGAAATATCTGCCGAAGAAATTGATTTTTCTTTTTTTCAGCGCTTTCCAAATGCCTCATTGAAGTTTAAAAATGTGCTTTTAAAAGATAAAAACGACACCATCATTTTTGCCAAAAATTTGTATTTAAAAATGAATGTGTGGGATTTATTAAATAAAAAATACGATGTGAAAGCGATTGAAATTGACGAATCAAAACTCAATTTAACGATTGACAAATACGGAAACGAAAACTACATTTTTTGGAAACAAGACACTACCACAACTACAGAAAATTTTTCATTCAATCTCGAAAATGTTGATTTTTACAAAAGCAATTTGCGATTTAGAAATCACGCGTTGAAACAGTCTATATCTACAGAAATTGACTATTTATCATTGCAAGGTGCCTTTAATGAAGATGTGTTTTCAATGGAAGCAAAAAGTAATTTGTTTGTGCATTATTTTAAAAGTTCTGACGTTAACTACATTAAAAATCAAAAATGTAAAATTTATACCGAGTTGAAGGTGGATAACAATGAACAAGCCGTTAGAGTAAATATTGGCGACATAAAAATTGCCGATTTAGATTTTGTTTCGGGCGGTTACTACAACTACAATTCTAACTTTATGGAATTGGTTGTTCAAGGTAACGATATTGATTTAACCTCACTATTTTCGATATTTCCAGAAGATTTTTTTAAAGAATTGACAGACTATAAATCAAAAGGAATTCTCACGTTTGATGCGCGCATAAAAGGTAGAAGTTCTAAAACCGAAACGCCCGATATTACGGCAGAATTTGAAATTGAAAACGGTTCGGTTACAGAAAACAAGAATAACATTACGCTCTCCAATCTTAATTTGCTGGGAAGTTATACGTCAAGCAATAAAAACAAAACTTCGGAAATACGTTTCAAAAACTTTTCAGGAGTGTTTGAAGACGGAAATTTTTCGGGTTATCTTACACTTTCAAATCTTAGCAATCCTACAATTAATCTAATGTGTAGCGGCAAATTAAATTTAAATACCTTATACCGATTTATTCCGTCAAACAAATTAAATAACCTTAGTGGTGAGGTAATTTTTGACGCTGAAATAAATGCCAAAAATTCAGGAAAAGATATTCAAATAAGCAAATCGGAAGGCGTGGCAACATTTTCTAATCTCAATTTTACATTAACAGATAATGAATTGGTGTTTGAAAATATCAATGCTAATTTTCAGCTAAAACAAAATCACGCCTACGTTACAGATTTATCAGGAAAAATAAATTCGACAGAATTTACCATTGATGGTTATTTCCGAAATTTTTTACCTTATCTACTTTTAAACGATGAAAAACTTACCATAGAAGCCGATGTGTGGTCGGGAAAAACCGATTTAAAACTTTTATTAGGCGCATCACAAAGTGCTACTGAAAGTAATTCTAATGACTCTGAAACGCCCAATGTAGATATGAGTTTTAGAATAAGAAGCGACCAAATTATTTACGGAAAATTTGAAGCAAGCAACGTAAGAGCGAACGTTCAAATAATTGACCAAAACATCTACTATCAAAACTTAAATTGCAACACATCAAAAGGAACCGTTTACGCCAATGGTGAATTGTTACAACTAAAAAATGGAAATTATTTATTCAACACTACGGCTACTACCAATCAAGTTGACATAGCAGAATTTTTTAGACAATTGGATGATTTTGGTCAAGAATATTTAACCCACAAAAACATTAAAGGACTTGTAGATACTGACCTAAAACTACAACTTCAATTAGATAATGAATTAAACATATTACCAAAAACAATTATTGCCGCAGCACAACTG
>JBKHVV010000145.1:0-2185 GCA_046569885.1 Bacteroidia bacterium | reverse complement strand
GCAGTTATCCAATGAATCTCTTTGAAGGTTGGCTATTGCTTTTATAAATCCTGTTTCAACTTCCATTACGATAACACAACCATTTTTTGCTTTTTGATCAATGAGTTGTTTTTTTAGCGCACTTTCTGCAACGTCTTGAATGTTGATATCAATAGATGTGTAAAGGTCGTAGCCGTTGATGGGCTCTATGTCGTAGTCGGTGCTAACGGGTTTCCAATCTCCACCAACTACACGCTTCATGAGTTGTTTGCCGTCTCTTCCTCTCAGGTACGTGTCAAAAAATCCTTCAACACCCACTTTTATCGAATCGTTTTGATTATCTAAAACATAACCTAAGGTTCTGTTTGCTAAAATGCCGTAAGGTTTTACACGCTTACTTTCTTTCATGATGATGATACCACCACGATATTGCCCTAAGCGAAAAAGCGGAAATTGTTTTAGTTCGTCAACTTCTTCGTAGCGCACTTTTTCTTTGATTAAAAAGAATTGATTGTTTCTTTTGCGTTGAACGTGTAATTTATTTTTCCATTCTGTTTTGCTGCGCTCGGGAAATAATTTGGATAATGACCAACTCAATGAGTCCAGATTTTTATCAAATACCTCATCGCTTGGCACGGTCATATCCATGTATATTTTGTAGCGCGGAACGGAAATCACTAATGCTTGTTTGCGGTCATCACCTGCGTAGATATTGCCACGCGGTGCTTTAATGGTTTTCATGTCTATAATGAGCGTTTCCTTTTTTGCTTGCCACTTGTCTTTCTCTACTACCGATATGGAGAAAATTTTGTAAACGATGGCAATGCCAAATATCAAGCAGCCCACATAGAGTAGGTAAGAGCGCGTTAATATGTTTTTAGGTAGTGGCATTAATTTTTGTTGTTCTCGTTTTCTTTTTTAATGACAATGGCTTTGGGTGGGTCAATAGATTCGTACAGGCCAACCGATTGTAATTCTTCGGCAACTTTTGATTGTAAACTGTGTTGATTGTATAATTCTTTTGCTGATTGTAATTCTGAATAAAGTTCTGCGCCTACTTCTTCGGCTTGTGCTTTTTGCTTGATGGTTTTATCTACATAATAGCCGTAGCCAATATAAAACACCATCATGCCTGTAATAAAAAACAGGAACTTGAGGTTGCTTGGCTCTAAACCTTCTACCAAAATATTACCTGAAAAAATGCTTTTAAGTTTGGCGGACAGCTTTTGGAAAAAACCATTTTTGTTGGTTTTCTTTTTCTCTTTTTTTCGTACATGTTTTACCTCTTCCTTCAGTCTGTTCATAGCTTCTCGGCTATTCTAAGTTTTGCACTTCTTGCTCTGTTGTTTATGTCAATTTCTTTTTCTGACGGTACAATGGGTTTGCGTGTAATCTCTTTAAAGTTCACTTGTGGGTTTCCATAAAAATCTTTTTCTACTTCGCCTTCAAATTTTCCTTTGCGAATGAAGTTTTTCACCAAGCGGTCTTCTAAAGAATGATAAGCGATAACGACTAATCTTCCTTTGGGTTTTAAGCATTCTTGCGCTTGAGTAAGAAATGTTTTTAGCACTTCCATTTCTTGGTTTACTTCTATGCGCAATGCTTGAAAAACTCTGGCAAAAAACTGATTGCTTTTTTTTGCGCCTCCGCTTAGGTGTTGTATGGTGTTTATTAATTCTTGTGTAGAGTTGATGGGCGTTTGGCTTCGTTGTTTGTCAATAGCAAAGGCAATTTTTCGGGCGTTGGGCAAGTCGGCATATTCTCTAAAGATTTTCGTTAAATCGTTTACAGAGTATTCGTTCACTACCTTATGTGCACTCAACTCGCTGTTTTGATTCATACGCATGTCCAGCGGGGCATCGGTGCGGATGGTAAATCCTCTTTCGCCTACATCAAACTGATGGGAAGACACGCCTAAGTCTGCTAAAATTCCATCTACTTGCGAATAACCGTGAAGTTTTAGGAAATTTTTTAGGTAAGAGAAATTATTGGGTACAAACAAAAAACGTTCATCATCAATGAGGTTTTGTTGTGCGTCTTCATCTTGGTCAAAGGCAATGAGAGTGCCTTTATCGAGATGTTTTAAAATTTCTTTGGAGTGTCCACCACCACCGAAGGTAACATCAACATATACTCCGTTGGGATTAATGGCTAAACCTTGTACTGCATCATGTAAAAGAACCGGTATGTGATAGGCACTACTCTC
>JBKHVV010000144.1:0-2225 GCA_046569885.1 Bacteroidia bacterium | reverse complement strand
ACCCCATAGATATGTACAACAATATTGAAAACGGCTATGGCGTTTTTGCAGGATATACACAAGTAATAGATACAATTACAAGATAGTTATGAGTCTTCGTGCTTTTTTCTTTCTGCTATTTTTAGTTCATAATGTTTTATGGTCTCAGAACAAATTTAACGTAAGTGGTTTTGTAGAAGATGCAGAAACGGGAGAACGCCTAATAAATGCCTATATTTTCAACTCAAAATCTCAAAAAGGAACTGTATCTAATAATTACGGTTTTTATAGTATTAGTTTAAACGAAGGTGATTCTGTTGTGCTCATAATTTCTTACGTAAGCTATCAGCCACAAAAAATTTCATTTGTACTAAACGAGAATAAATCATACAACATCAAATTAACTTCTCTTAGCACCTTAGACGAGGTTCTTGTAACTGCCGAAAAACCCATAGAGAAAAGAAATGAAATGAGTGTCGTTTCAATACCCATAAAACAAATAGAAATGTTGCCTACCCTTGGCGGAGAAAGCGATATATTAAAAGCTATTCAACTGATGCCGGGTGTTCAATCAGGTAATGAAGGTTCTACCGGTTTATATGTTCGGGGTGGTAGTCCCGACCAAAATTTAGTACTTCTTGATGATGTTCCTCTCTACTATGTTAGCCACTTAGGCGGTCTTGTTTCTACCTTTAATACAGATGCCATTAACTCTGTTAAACTTATAAAAGGCGGTTTTCCCGCAAGATACGGCAGCAGACTGTCTTCTGTATTAGATATAAGGATGAAAGAAGGAAATTTTAAAAAATTTCAAGGCAAAGCAATGATTGGAATGCTTGCGACCAAAATATCTGTAGAAGGACCTATAAAAAAAGATACAACGTCATATATTATTTCGTTTAGGCGTTTTATGTACGACCTTTTAACAAGGCCTATTAGCAAAATCGCTTTTGAAAATGCCTCATTGGGCTATCATTTTTATGATTTCAATGCAAAAATAAATCATCGAATTTCAGATAAAGACCGTTTGTTTTTTAGCTTTTACACAGGAGATGACAGAGTGTTGGTAAAGATTAAAGAAAACAGTGCAAACGAAAAATATAAAACCACCAGTGCGCTGGCTTGGGGCAATAGACTTGGCGCTTTAAGATGGAATCATATTTACAACTCTAAGTTGTTTAGCAATGCCACGCTAACCTACACACGTTATCGATTTACAACTGAATTTACTAATGAAGTAACCGATAAAACAACTAATAAAACAACATTGCTTTTCAATAGTTTTAATTCAGGCATTAGTGATTGGAACGCTAAAATAGATTTTGACTATTTTATTAGCTCCAATGTAAAACTTACATTTGGCGGCAATTCTATATATCACATATTTACTCCTGGTGTTCAATCTGTAAAACAAAAAGGAAATTCTGTTAGTGATGTTGACACAACGTTTGGTGATTTTTCTCTTGCTGCTTGGGAGCGTGCTGCTTTTGTAGAAAGCGAAATAACTTTTTCAAATAGGTTATCTGCAAATATTGGTTTGAGAGAGGCACTGTATAGTGTGAATGACACAAATTTTTTCTCTCTTGAACCAAGAGCGTTATTAAATTTTTTAGCAACAGAAAGTCTATCTATAAAAGCATCTTACACAAAAATGCAACAAAGCGTACACTTGCTTTCTTCTTCGGGTGTTGGTTTGCCAACAGATTTGTGGCTTCCTGCTACTGCAAAAGTTCGCCCATCAACATCTATTCAATATGCGCTTGGTATTGCGCAATCTATTCAAAATGGATTATACGAACTCAGTATAGAAACCTTTTATAAAAAAATGAATAACCTAATTGAGTATAAAGCAGGAGCAGATATATTTACTTCAACCTCTGACTGGCAAAATGCAGTAGAAAAAAATGGAATAGGACTATCTTACGGAGCAGAATTTTTACTGCAAAAAAAACAAGGAAATAACACGGGGTGGATAGGATATACTTTGTCAAAAACAACACGCCAATTTGAAAATTTGAATCGAGGAAAACCTTTTAACTATAGATATGACAGACGGCATGATATTAGCATTGTTTATCTAAGAAAAATAAACGAAAATATTGATTTTTCTGCCACTTGGGTCTTTGGCACAGGTAACGCTTTTACATTGGCTATTGCGCGATACAACGTGTTAAGTGAAAATGGCGTTTACGAAAACATTCACGTTTATGACGGTATAAATACCTTCAGAATGAGGCCCTATCATA
>JBKHVV010000143.1:0-2441 GCA_046569885.1 Bacteroidia bacterium | reverse complement strand
TCTATAAAAGCATCTTACGCAAAAATGCAACAGAGTGTTCACTTGCTTTCTTCTTCAGGCGTTGGTTTGCCTACAGATTTATGGCTACCTGCTACCAAAAAAGTTCGTCCATCAACGTCTGTCCAATATGCACTTGGTATTGCCCAATCTATTGAGCATGGACTATATGAATTCAGTATAGAAACCTTTTACAAGAAAATGAATAATCTAATCGAATATAGAGCGGGAGCAGATATATTTAGCTCAACTTCTGATTGGCAAAATGCAGTAGAAAAAAACGGTATAGGATTATCCTACGGAGCAGAGTTTTTACTGCAAAAAAAGCAAGGAAATAATACTGGTTGGATTGGATATACGTTATCGAAAACAACAAGACAATTTGAAAATTTGAATAAAGGGAAACCTTTTAACTACAGATATGACAGAAGGCATGACATTAGCGTTGTTTATCTAAGAAAAATAAACGAAAATATTGATTTCTCTGCCACTTGGGTCTTTGGCACAGGCAATGCTTTTACGTTGGCTATTGCACGATACAATGTTTTAAGTGAAAATGGTATTTATGAAAACATTCACGTTTATGAAGGTATAAATACATTTAGAATGAGACCATATCACAAAATGGATATTGGGTTTAATTTTAGAAAACAGAAAAAAAGAGGAATAAGAACATGGAATGTTAGTATTTATAACTTGTATAATCGCCAAAATCCTTACTATTATTATTTTGAAAATAACTTAGATAATGTTGTTTTAAAACAAGTAAGTTTATTCCCAATAATGCCTTCTGCGAGTTATAGCTTTAATTTTTAATCACCTCCTCAACACAAAATTTTGCCCTAAGTACACTTTGCGTACTTGCTCATCAGAAGCCAATTCTTCAGCTGTACCTGATTTTAAAATGCCACCTTCAAAAAGCAAATAAGCTCTATCAGTAATCGATAATGTTTCTTGCACATTATGGTCGGTAATGAGTACGCCAATATTACGTTTTTTTAAGTCAGACACAATGCTTTGAATGTCTTCAACTGCAATAGGGTCAACACCTGCAAAGGGTTCATCGAGCAAAATAAATTTCGGGTCAACGGCTAAAGCGCGGGCAATTTCGGTGCGTCTTTTTTCTCCACCCGATAAGCTGTTACCCATATTTTTTCTCACATGGTTTAACGAAAATTCATCCAACAACTGCTCTAAACGGTCGGTTTGTTCTTTTTTTGAAAGTTTGGTCATTTCTAAAATCGCTCGGATGTTGTCTTCAACCGACAATTTTCTGAACACAGAAACTTCTTGAGGCAAATAACCAATGCCCATTTGAGCACGCTTGTACATTGGCTCGCTGGTAATGTCAACGTCTTCTAAATAAACTTTTCCTTCATCGGGTTTTACCAAGCCCACCATCATGTAAAAAGACGTGGTTTTTCCTGCTCCATTTGGACCAAGTAAACCTACAATTTCTCCTTGAGTTACCTCTATAGAAACGCCTTTTACCACTTTGCGTCCTTTGTATGTTTTTTGTATGTTTTTTGTATAAAGTTTCATTAAAAATCAAAATCTAAATTAAAGCGCAATGCTAAAACGCTAACGTCAATTCCATCAAACGTATTGTCTAAGTAAGTCAATCTCCACAACAAATCTACGCGTAATATTTTAAAGATGTTTTCTACGCCTACAGATGCTTCTGCATAAGGCTTGGCGCTTAATGAGCGTGTGAATAAAGGTAAATCCATCACTTCTAAATGACGTGGTGAAATGCTTCCATAAATGGCTTTGAGTGATGCTACTTCACGCCATTTTAATTTTCGCAAGAGTGGAATTTTATTTAAAAATAATCCTTCAAAATGATGTTCAAAATTTGCGGAAACGTATTGGTCGCTTACAAATTCTACTAGATTCATCATGTTAAAAGCATTTTTGTTGTAAGTAAACGTTTCGTTACCTGGATGTATTTCTAATAACGGATAAGGCACCGTACCGAATATTTTTCCTGCTTCAAATTTGTAATGAAACACGCCAAAAATTCCTAAAGCAAATTTGTGTTTGTAGTTGAACACTACTTTTTGATAGTTGTATTGACTGTTTAAAACACCTTTAAATCCTTGTGTAAAGTGCAATTCAATAATGGGTTTTTTTGTACCTAAACTTACTCTGTCAAATTCTCCACGCAAAAATTGTTCTTTGTATGCAAAGCGTGTGTAGAGTGAAATTTCTGAAGCAATTACATTTGGAATTGGAATGACAAAATCTTCTGATATCGTTTTTTGAAAAGGTATTATTCCCAACGGTTGCATTTTGTAATTACGCATCAATAATGTGGTAGACAAACCTTCGAACCATTCGTTTTCAAATGCTACACGATACTCTTCTGTAAAGGATAATTTGTTGTAAGGATTTCTGCGCAAAAAAGAGGAAAGTATATCATCGCTTCTAAACGCATTTTGACT
>JBKHVV010000142.1:0-2568 GCA_046569885.1 Bacteroidia bacterium | reverse complement strand
ATTAAACCTGTTAATATAAATGCCATGCCAATACCTTTAAGTGGTGCAGGAACATGTGAGTATCTAATTTTTTCGCGGATAGCTGCAATGGCAACTACAGCTAAAAACCAACCAAAACCAGAACCAAAACCATAGGTAGTTGCTTCTGTAAGGGTGTCAAATTGTTTTTGTTGCATAAATAATGCGCCTCCCAAGATGGCACAATTTACCGCAATCAATGGCAAAAAAATACCTAAAGCACCATATAATGCTGGAGAGAATTTTTCTATAACCATTTCTACCAATTGTACTACTGCTGCAATAACAGCAATAAACATGATGAAGCTTAAGAAGCTTAAATCTAATGTGGCAAATTCTGCATCTAACCAAGATAGCGCACCTTCTTTAAGAACGTAAACATCCAGTAACCAGTTTAACGGAATGGTTACTAATAAAACGAAAATTACGGCTGCACCCAAACCTACGGCTGTTTTTACGGTTTTAGAAACAGCCAGATAAGAACACATTCCCAAAAAGAATGAGAATATCATGTTTTCCATGAAAACACTTCTGACAAACAAACTAACTAAATCTTGCATGACGTATAAATTGTTTTAAAATATGATTAATGTTGTTCAATAAGTTTGGTGTTTCTACTGCGTTGCACCCAAATGTAAATACCAACTATAATAAGTGACGAGGGTGGTAATAGGAATAAACCATTGTCCATATAGCCTGCAGAGTAAAGTCCCGTACCTTCTATAACATTTCCAAAAATACTAAAGCCCATTAACTGTCCTGAGCCAAACAACTCTTTGAAAAACGATACTACAACCAATACTAAACCGTAACCCAAACCATTACCTACACCGTCTAAAACAGCAGGCCAAGGTTTGTTGCCAAGCGCAAATGCCTCGATGCGACCCATGATGATACAGTTAGTAATAATTAAACCTACAAACACAGATAGTTGTTTTGAAACGTCAAACATATACGCTTTTAGAATTTGATCAACGACAATTACTAGTGCAGCTACTACCACTAACTGAACGATAATTCTAATTCTCGATGGAACAATATTTCTCATCAACGACATAACTAAGTTACCCAAAGCGGTAACCACCAATACAGAAATACTCATTACTAGAGCATTTTTCATCTGAATGGTAACCGCTAAAGCAGAACAAATACCAAGTACCTGAACAGTAATTGGGTTGTTATCGTCTAATGGGTCGGTAATGAGTTTTTTGTTTTTCTTTGAAAACAACGGCTCTGCTACTACTGCTTTTTCTGCTGTACTCATTATTATTTATTTTTCAGTTTGAATATTATTAAAATAATTATAGTAAACGGGCATGGTGCGTTTTATCATTTCTTGAACGCCAATACCTGTAAACGTTGAACCCGAAATACCATCTACTTTGTAGGCATCTAATTGTTCACTTCCGGGTTTTACAACACGAATGGTTTTAAACTCCCCTTCACCTTCGATAGATTTACCTATAAAGTCTTTCTCGAATTTGTCTTCTGCAATTTTTGAACCTAATCCTGGTGTTTCTGCTTTGTGGTCAAATACACTTCCATAAACGGTTTTTCCTGTTTCATCAAAACAGATGTAACCCCAAATTAAATCCCAAAGACCTTTGCCTGCCACAGGAATTATATATAGTGTTCTGCCTTCTTTTTCGCACACGTACATTGGAAAGTTTTTATCTTCTTGCTTTAATGCTTTGTTACGATATTCTTTAATGATGTCAACATTAAAGGCATCGTTAGCATCTTTTATCTCGCCAGTAAATTCTGCTTTAATATTTCCATTATAATCCAGTACTAAACGCTTAGTAATATATTGGTCAAACATCTTGCCCGCTCCTGCTCTATCTACGTCTATTAAAGCAGCATTCAAAATGTACTGCTTTTTTTCATTTTTTAGATTCTCGTCTTGAGCTGGTTTTAATCCTAATGCCACTGTAGATAGCAATGTGCCTACTACAACTACCATTACCACCGAAAAACCTATTATATATCCGTTACCTTCTTTATTAAATGCCATAATTAAGCGGTTTTAACTTTAACTCTTTTTAATCTTCGTTTCATGTTTGCCTGAATTACATAGTGGTCAATCAACGGAGCCATTACGTTGGCAAATAAAATTGCTAAGAATACACCTTCTGGATAAGCAGGATTTGCCACACGTATAAGTATGGATAAAAAGCCACCTATAAATCCGTAAATAAATTTACCTGTATTAGTTTGTGCTGCAGTAACAGGGTCTGTAATCATAAACACCATACCGAACATAAATCCACCTAAACATATTTGATATAGTGGACTTAACTGCATGTATAAGTTTTCACCAGCAATTTGGTTAAATAATAATGACATGGCTAAGCCTCCGGCTAAGAATGAAAACATTACTCTCCAACTCGCAATACCTGTGTAAAGCAATATCAACGCACCTATTCCGCAAGCTATTACAGAGGTTTCGCCTATTGAGCCAGGGTAAGCGCCAATTAACATTTCGGTAACTGAAAGCTGATTATAAAATTCCGTAAGATTTGAATATGCTGGCGAGTCAGAAGTGAAAGA
>JBKHVV010000141.1:0-2633 GCA_046569885.1 Bacteroidia bacterium | reverse complement strand
CAATGTCTTTGGTTTCAAAACCCAAATCTTTTTCCATGTAAGCAGGTAAATTACTTGCGGTAGAAACTTCAACACCAACATAAACAAAAATGGCGATCATACCCAAAACCAATTGCGGATACTTCAACGCATTTGCTCTGTCTTTTGATGAGGCGCTTGTGTCTTCTTCAACGGTTTGAGGTTTGTCGGGAAGTTTTGAAAATTTAAGAAAAATGGCCACCAACAAAAATGCCCCTCCCAAAACTAAGTAAGGAAATTTTACGCTTTCAATACTCATAGAAGAATTGGCAGACACAGCAGAACCAAAAATGGCAAAACTTACAATAAGCGGACCGATGGTTGTACCCAAATTGTTTATACCTCCAGCTAAAGTTAAACGCTGAGAGCCTGTTGAAATTGGTCCTAAAGCAATGGCTAACGGGTTAGCTACGGTTTGTTGTAAAGAAAATCCTAATCCTACCACAAACAAACCCGAAAGCATTAGCGCAAACGAACCTGAGTTGGCAGCGGGATAAAATAATAGTGTTCCTAAAGCAGAAATGATTAAACCCAACGCTAACGAGTTTTTGTAACCAATTCTGTTTATGATATCTCCTTTCATGAAAGCAGAAATTAACATGTAGATAATAGAGCCTACTGTGTAAGCCACATAAAATGCCACCGAAACTAACTGGCTTTGTCCTTGTGTAAGGTTAAACGCGCTTTTGAAAACAGGGATTAAAATATCGTTACTTGCAGCCACAAATCCCCAAAAGAAAAACACGGTAATGAGTGTAAATAATGCTCCGTAGTTTGTTGCGGTTTGGTTATTTCCGCTAGCATTTCTGGTAGCTGATACTATTGCCATAATGTGTTAGCTTAGTTTCTATTCTTGTTTTGTCAAATGTATAAATAAATTATTCTATAATCGGAAGTTGTTGTTTTAGCTCCTGTTTCAATATGGTTATAGCTATATTCATCACACTGTTATTTTACAACCCACGAACCACCTACTGCTATTACGTTTGGTAAGCTTAGGTAGTCGTTATAATTTTTTTCGTTTATCCCACCTGTTGGACAAAATTTCACATTTGGAAATACTTGCCCGTATGTTTTTAATGCATCAATTCCACCAAATAAATTTGCAGGGAAAAATTTTAAAACATCATTGCCTAAGTTGATGGCTTTAATTATGTCACTTGGCGTTGACACACCCGAAATATAAGGAATATAGGTTCTCTCTAAAGAAGCAGAAAGCGTACGACTAATTCCTGGTGATACCATAAAATCTACCTGTAAATTTTGCGCTTCTTTTACATGATTTGTATTTGTTACTGTTCCCATTCCTACACAAAAAGTGTCTTTGTATTTTTTTTTGATATAGGCAATAGAATCTAAAGCGGCACCTGTTCTTAAGGTGATTTCAATACACTTAATATTTTGCGCTAAAAGTTTTTGAATTACTGCATCAACCTCACTAACACTATTGAACGTTACTACAGGAACAATGGGGTTGTTTGTTAAAATTTTTTCTATGTTATTTTGTTTCATAATTTCTTTATTTGAAAAATACTGTAGCGCCTTCTTCGCTACTATTTACATTGTTTCTAAACACTTCGAACAACTCTCTTCCTAAACCAAAAGTTTCTATTTCTTTAGTAGATGATGGTCTTTCTAAAAACGACTCGTCTAGAACATTTAAAGTACCATTTACCGCATCTAATTTTATGATGTCTCTGGTTCTAATTTTTGAAATTGGCCCACCATCTTTTGCTTCGGGTGTTAAGTGAATAGCCGCAGGAACTTTGCCCGATGCGCCTGACATTCTACCGTCAGTTAACAAAGCCACTCTATATCCTTTTTTCTGAAGAACAGTAAGCGTTGGTGTTAGTTTATGAAGTTCTGGCATTCCGTTTTGTTTAGGTCCTTGAAATGGAAACACCGCCACAAAATCTTTTTCTAATTCTCCATTTTTAAAAGCTATGATTAAATCTTCTTGCTCATTAAACACAATAGCTGGTGCTTCAATCACAAAATTGCTTTCATCTACAGCCGATGTTTTAATAACGCTACGCCCAACATTTCCTTTAAGCATTACAATACCTCCATTTTTAGAAAACGGATTTTTTACAGACCTTAAAATGGAATCGTTCAGGGTTTGTTTTGGACCTTCTTCCCACGCAATTTTACCTGATTTTATTTTCGGCTCTTGGGTATATTTTTCTAAACCTTTTCCTACAATGGTATTTACATCTTCATGTAAAAGTCCACTATCTAACAACGTTCTTATTACAAATGCCATTCCTCCTGAGGCGTGAAAATGGTTAATGTCTGCGGCACCATTTGGGTAAACCCTTGCAATGAGAGGAACGACATTTGAAAGGTCTGAAAAATCTTGCCAATTGATGTTAATTCCGGCTGCCTTTGCCATAGCAATTAAATGTATGGTATGGTTGGTTGAGCCGCCTGTTGCCAGTAGCCCAATAATGCCATTTACAACCGTTTTCTCATCATAAATATGGCTAATGGTATTTTCAATGCTGTTTGAGTTTATCAACTCTGACATTGTTTTAACAGCATATTCGTTAAGTAAATTTCTTAACTCTGTGCCTGGATTTACAAAACTTGAACCCGGTAATTGCAAGCCCATAATC
>JBKHVV010000140.1:0-2645 GCA_046569885.1 Bacteroidia bacterium | reverse complement strand
AAATGCGTTGTAGTACCGTTAGCGCGCAGCCTATATATTCCTTGATTGGTAGACAGCCAAACAGATTTTTCACTATCAACAAAAATAGAGGAAATGGATTCTATTTCGGGGAATAAATAAACATCAGAAAGAGATGTCAAATTATTTTTTGAAAATACAAAAACATCCTCTTCAGAAACAACAAACAATGAATCCTTACTCCATTGAAAAATATCTTTAATTATTAGTTCTTCGTTGTTGTATTTTACAGCTTCGAATTGATTTTTCTGTTTGTTTAAAACATAAAAAGGAATTGCTGCGCCCCAAGCTAAAACATCGTTATTTTTTGTTACAAACACAGAGCCAACGCTATTATCGGGCAAAGTATATGTTTTAGCATTTTTAAGATTTCCTTTTGGTAAAAACGCTAATCCTTTTTTGTAAACTGCCAGCCATAAGTTGTTTTCATAATCTTCGTCAGCATCAAAAATGTTGTTATCGCCAACAAAAGATGTTGCGTCAATTTTTGATATTTTTTTATCGTTAAAAAGAGTAACGCCTTTATTGGTAACCACCCACATGCCTCTTTTTTTCGATTTAAAAATGGCATTCACCTGCATGTCAACCAATCCATCGTTGGTAGAGTAGTTAAAAAATTCGCGACCATTAAAACGACTCAAACCACTTGCTGTTCCAACCCACAAATATCCTTTTTCGCCTTGAGCAATGGCGCGCACTTGAGATTGTGCCAAACCATCGTCAATAGTAAATTGTTTAAACACATATTTTTGTGCAGAGGCGCTGAGAGAAAGAATAACAAAAAAGAAAAATCGCAACAGTCGAATCATTATTTAATGCGGCTAAAAAGGTTGAATACGATCTAAAAATTCTTGCAATTTTCTTCGCGAAACAGGAACGTGAACACCATTGCTCAAAGTTACATAGCCACCTTCCGTTCTTGAAAATTGTTTTAGGTGATGTTTCATATTTATGATGTGCGATTTATGGACGCGAATAAACACATCTGGGTTTATATGCTCTTCAAATATCTTGATGTTTTTTGTGCTTACATATTTTCTATTTTCTGTAAGATGAATGGTGGTGTAATTTTCGCTGGCTTCAAAATGAATCACTTCTTTATTGTGCACAATTACAAAACCGCCTTTTGTCGGTATGCTTATTTTATCGGAGAAAGAAACCGAATCGCGCAACACTTTTTGAATAGATGCTTCGTGATTATCATCTCCTGTTTCACGATGTTGCAACACCTTGTGAACGGCTTTTTGTAGGTCTTCTATGCTGATGGGCTTTTCGATATAGTCAATAGCGTTTTCTTTAAATGCTTGCACAGCGTATTCGTTGTGTGCGGTGGTAAACACCACTTCAAAATCTCTATCGGGAAATGATTTAAGTAACGAAAAACCATCTTCAACAGGCATGGCAATATCTAAAAAAACCACGTCTGGATTTTCTTTTGCGATAAGCTGACGCGCTTCTTCTGCCGAAGCCGCCATACCAATTACGTTTACTTCTGGACAAAAATCTCTGAGAAAAATGTTAAGGTTTTCTCGACAGTTTATTTCATCATCTACCACAATAGAGCGTAATTTTTCTGACATAGTTGTAAGGTTTAATTTTTCAATATTAACGATTTTTTTTATAAAAGGTTATGTAGGAGTTAAAAGTTTAAAGTTGAAGGTTGTTGTTTTTTCATTTTCAAATTTTCAAATTGTTATATTGATAAATTGGATTTACCGTTCCTTTGAAAAATTCGACCGTTCCTTTGAAAAATTCGACCGTTTCCTAAATTTTAAAATCTTTTAACGCAATACCAACGTAAATTTCGGTAAGAAAACTAAACAACTAAAACTAAAAACGATGAAAAAGGTGAGAATATTAGTGGTTTCTTGGTAAGATAAACAGGCAACAACACAACAACATAGTTTTTTCATGCTCAGTAAAGTGCTTTCTTAGCACGTGGTTACCTCTCCCCGAAGTTATAACGATAATTTCGGGGTTTTTTGTTTTTACACTTCTGTAAAAAAATTGATTAATGATTATTTAGAAAGGGTTTTTTCTATTATTGAATAGAGCCTGTCCTTTTCTTGATTAGTTTTTTCAAGTTGTATTTTTAGCAACTCTATGGTGTTTTTCAACTCCTGAATGAGTTTGTCATCGGTATAAAATATTCCGCTTTTATTATCGCCCCCTTGATTATAAGACGTGTTGAAGTAATAATTCTCATCAAATTTCAAAATATCAATAGGGTCAACGTTTAAAACATCGGCAACACTCATTAGCTTTGATAAGTCTAGCTTCGTGTTTTCGCTTTCCCAATTGCTATACGTTTTTTGCGAAACCCCAAGTTTATTCGCTACATATTCTTGAGAAAACCCTCTTAGTTCTCTTATTTTTCTAACATTTTCTCCTATTTTCATTTCTTTTAGAATTAATCAAAGGTATAAATTAGAAATTAACTGTACTAATTTAGAAGTAAAAACTTAATGACAAAGAGGGCACGGTAAAGTATTTTTGACCTATTATAAACCCTAAAAAATTAATACCATGAAGAAAATTACCCTAAGTGCAGTAGCACTATTTGTAGCCGCATTATCGTTTAATGTTGCTGCGCAAGACAATGCAGAAAAAGTAAAAGAGCGCATTAT
>JBKHVV010000139.1:0-2648 GCA_046569885.1 Bacteroidia bacterium | reverse complement strand
AGACATCAAACTTAATGGTGCAGCTATTTCTACATTAATGTATTTGGCGTATTTAATTTTAAGAAATTCCATTGATGACGAACAAAAACGTGCAAAGGTATCGGGTGTTTACAACATTTTTGCCTTCGTAATGTTTATAGTATTTATAGGTGTTGCACCACGTTTAAAAGGTAGTGAATCACTACACCCTGGTAATGGTGGCAACCCTGCGTTTAGCAATTATGATTTAGACAATTCACTCAAATTAATTTTCTATCCTGCTGTATTAGGTTGGATTTTATTAGGGATTTGGATCGTTAATTTGAGGGTAAGATTGAAAAAAATAGAACAGTTAATTACAAATTAGCAAATTATAAATGGCATATTGTTTTGTTAAATCTGTAATCTGAAATTTGTAATTTGAAATGAAAAAATAGATGAAAAAAACACTCACACTTGTAATGCTACTCTTATTAACGATAAAAGGTTTCAGCCAACAAATAGAATCGTTTCATGAAAATGGAAAAATTTATCCTGTATTGGCAGTTATTCTAGTTATTTTGCTTGGAATATTTTTCTTTTTGATGCGTCAAGAAAGAAAAATAAAAGCGTTAGAAAATCAAATCAATTCTAAAAAATGAAAAAATCACACATCATAGCTATTGTAATTTTAGCAGTTACTATGGGCTTCATAATTTCTACTGTTTACAATACTTCTACGTATGGAAATTTTTCTGAAGCATTTTCAAATGTTGGTGATAAATACACCGTTGTTGGTCACATTAACAAAGAAGAGTCTATAACATCAAGCCCTAATTTATTGGAGTTCTACATGTATGACAAGGATAGCGTTGAGCATAAAGTAATGCTTAATCAATCAAAACCACAAGATTTTGAACGTGCCGAAAGTGTTGTTATTACTGGCAAAGCGAAAGACGATGGCGTGTTTTACGCTACAGATATTCAAATGAAATGTCCTTCTAAATACAACGATAAACAATAAACTACCTTGCTTTCATACGATAACATACAATACATTGGCGAGCGTGCACTCATTGGAAAAGTAGGGCATGTATTGGTTATACTTTCTTTTGTTTTAGCTGCTTTGAGTGCTGTTTCTTATTTCATTTCTGCCAACTCTACTACAGAAAATAAAGAAGCAAAATTTTTAGGTAGATGGAGTTTTATCGCTCACTCTATTTCAACTTTAAGCATGATCGGCTTATTGTTTTACATGTTGCTAAATCAATATTTTGAGTACCAATATGTGTGGAAATATTCCAACACACAAATGCCTTTGAAATATATTTTCTCTTGCTTTTGGGGTGGACAAGAAGGCAGTTTATTGTTGTGGATGTTTTGGCAAGTTGTTTTAGGATTGATTTTATTATTTAGTTCAAAGCAATGGGAATCGCACGTAATGGCGTCATTTTCTTTAGTCAACGCGCTGATTTCAAGTACGCTATTAGGTGTATATATTTTCGATTTTCATGTTGGCAGCAACCCATTTTTATTAGCGCGCGAACATGCTGATAATTTTGGAATGGCATGGACATTTAACGCTAACTACCTTCAAGAATTACCAACCTATAAAACGGGTTATGGTTTAAATCCGTTATTGCAAAACTATTGGATGACCATTCATCCGCCTGTATTGTTTTTAGGATTTGCTGCTACACTTATTCCATTTGTTTATGCCATTGCGGCACTACAACGCAAACAATTACACGAGTGGACTAAACCTGCATTACCTTGGACGTTTTTCGGTGTTTTGGTGTTGGGTGTAGGAATTTTGTTAGGTGGTGCTTGGGCTTACGAATCACTCAGTTTTGGTGGCTTTTGGGCATGGGACCCTGTTGAAAACGCTTCATTTATTCCTTGGATAATTTTAGTTGCAGCTGCGCACGTAATGCTAATCGTTAAGTATCGAAAAACATCCATATTCACCGCATTATTTTTTACACCACTAGCATTTATTTTAGTGTTTTATTCTACGTTTTTAACGCGCAGTGGTGTACTCGGAGAGTCAAGTGTACACTCGTTTACAGGTGAAGGAATGTTGGGGCAATTACTCGTTTATTTGCTTCTATTAATTTTTGTTTTGATATACTCATTAATGCAAGATAAAACGCTTAAAATTCGTTTCAGCATTTTTGCATTGGTCCTCGTTTTAATGCAATTATTTGTTCCTATAGAATTTACTTTAGGAACTGCATCTATTACCACGAAATCAATCGTTACGTCATTAGCATTTTTGGGTTCTATTTACTTTTTAATTACTGCTTACAACAAACATTATAATTTACAAAAAGACGAAGACCACCTATGGAGCCGAGAGTTTTGGATGTTTATTGGTAGCTTAGTTTTAGCGTTGGCCGCATTGCAAATTCTATTGCCTACTTCCATTCCTGTTTGGAATAAATTATTCGGCACTGCCATCGACCCAATTACGGAAACTGCTGAACGCAATGCGTTTTACAACAAATGGCAAGTGCCCTTTGCATTCTTTGTTACATTTATAATTGCCATATCTCAATACTTGAGCTATAAAAAATCTAACTTTAAAAATTTCGTTAAAAAATTAGCTTTTGGATTTTTGGCGTCACTTGCTTTAACTTTATTGTTACGCTTTTTCTTGTTCTCACAATTGTGGAATTTTTCTAAAGATT
>JBKHVV010000138.1:0-2761 GCA_046569885.1 Bacteroidia bacterium | reverse complement strand
GTGCATCTCGGTGTTCTGCATTTATGTTTCTAAAGTTTTTGGCTTCTTGTTTTTCGCGCCCAAAAATTTGCACAATGTTCATGCCTGTTACGTGTTCTTGAACAAACGTGTTGAGTTGCGCCACTTGTGTACGCACCATTTCGTAGGCGGTTTTTATGGCGCGTTTAAAAATGTTGGTTGCAATAAGTAATATTGGTATGGGTACCATTATTAATAACGATAGTTTCCAATTGATGGCAAACATGGCAATAAGTACACCAACCAATTTTAATACATCACCTATTATTACCAAGATGCCTTCCGAAAAAATTTCTGAGATGGCTTCCATATCGGAAACAGCTCTTGTTACAAGTCGTCCAATAGGTGTTTTATCAAAATATTTTAATTTGAAATGTGTAGTTTTTCGGAATAGTTCATTGCGAATGTCTTTCACAATACTTTGTCCCATCCAGTTGGCTTTATATGAATGATAATATTGTGCAACCGCTTCAATTATCATCAATATAATTACAATCAATGTCCAAAATAACAAGCCCTCTTTATCTAGTTGGCTAATGTTATCTTTTACCATATTACCAATAATGATTGGCTTTACAATGCCTAATATTGCTAAGAAAATTGTAAGAAGTGCGGTAGCAATAAACACTAAACGATAGGGTTTGGCGTAGTGCATTATGCGCCAAAATAATTTTACATCCCACGTCTTATTTTTTTTATTACTCATTCAAAAAAGGGTATTCAATTTTAGTTAAAAATAATCCTCTACCATCTACAGATTCTCCTGCTTCCGACCGATTTTTTTTATTGATTACATTTACAAACTCTTCAATAGTAATTTTGTTCAAACCCACATGCAACAACGTGCCCACTAAAGAACGTACCATGTTGCGCAAAAAACGGTTGGCTTTTATTTCAAACACTAATCCATTTTCTGTTTCTGTAAAATGTGCGTAAAATACTTTACAGAGGTTTGTTTTTGCGTTGCTGTTTAATCGTGCAAAAGAAGTAAAATCATCAAATTGTGGAAGCAATGATGCTGCTTCAACCATTTTTTTTAAGTCTAATTTTCTCTCTAATAACAAAGAATATTTTTCTTTAAATGGATTTTTTTGTTGATGAATAAAGTATTGATAAGTGCGTGATGTAGCGCTAAATCGAGCATGTGCCTTATCATCTACTGCAAATAGTTTTTTTACTGCAATATCAACAGGCAATACTTTATTTAATTTGAACGATACAAACTCTAAATCTTCGGTTATTTCTTTTGTATCAAAATGCACAAAAAATTGAGAAGCATGCACACCCGTATCGGTTCTGCCACAGCCCACTAAAGAAATGCTGTTATCTTTAATTATGGTGTGTAAAGCTTTGGTCAAAACTTCTTGCACAGTAATGGCATTCGGTTGATATTGCCAACCACAGTAGTTAGTGCCATCGTATGCTATTTCGAGGAAGTATCTCACGAAGCACAAAAGTAACATATTACGCGTCATCCTGAACTTGTTTCAGGATCTTTAAGTATTTTTACACAAATGAAACGCATCGTTTTACTCTCTGACACACACGGGCACTTTGATGAAAAGTTGCCAAAATACCTTGAAGGGTGTGATGAAATTTGGCATGCGGGAGATATTGGCGATTTAGCCGTTACAGATAAACTCAAAGAATTTGCCATGCTTAGAGCGGTGTATGGCAACATTGATAATCATTTAGCGCGTAGTGAATTTCAAGAAAAAATTCGTTTTCCGTTAGAAGGATTTGATGTGCTGATGACCCACATTGGTGGTAAACCCTATGCATATAGCAAAAATATTGTGAACGAATTAAATTTTAATCCGCCACAAATTTTTATTTGCGGACATTCGCACATTCTTAGAGTTGAGTACGATAAAAAACGCAATTTTTTATATTTAAACCCGGGAGCGTGTGGCGTGCATGGCTTTCATAAAGTGAAAACCTTGTTGCGCTTTACCTTAGATAAAGGCAATATAAAAGATATGGAAGTGGTAGAATTAGGAGTGAGGGCATGATAAACAAATTCAACATACGGATTTATGGAATTGCTAAAAAGCAACATCATATTTTGCTGTGCGATGAACTAGTGCACGGAAATAAAGTAACCAAGTTTGTAGGTGGTGGTTTGGAATTTGGTGAAGGTACGCTCGACTGCCTAAAACGTGAATTTTTAGAAGAAACAGGCAAAGAAGTGGAAGTCGTTCGCCATATATATACTACCGATTTTTTTCAGCCATCGGTATTTAATGCGGAGCAACAAATTATTAGTATTTATTACGAAGTGCGTTTTGCAGAAGAAGATTTCCCTTTTTCCAATACGCCTGGCTTTGAACACGAATTGCAATTCCGTTGGGCAGACATAAACCAAATTACCGAAGAAGATTTAACTTTTCCGATTGATAGGGTGGTGTTGGGGATGATAAAAAATTAATTGATGGGTTGATTTAATTTTTTTTGAAATTCACTTATGTTATGATTGGTGAAACCATAAAGTTCTATTTTTTTACCATTAACTCTTAGTAACACTCTCTCGGCAAGTTGATATAATAAATAGATTTTTGGATCTAAAAAAAATATTTTGAGTTTGTCTCTCATCAATTTTGCTTCTTCTTTAGTTATGGATTTTTCAACTTTAATGCTATTTATTGGATAATCTGAAACAATAATTTTCTTACTTAAAAAACGTTTAATAGTTATTTTTCCGTTTTGTACAAATGCTTCTACTGCGAAGATATAAAATGTAACA
>JBKHVV010000137.1:0-2847 GCA_046569885.1 Bacteroidia bacterium | reverse complement strand
TTAGAGAAGATTGGACGCTTGAAAAAAACACAGAAACATTTGGCAAATGCGCCAACCCAAACTGGCACGGACATAATTACGATTTGTTTGTAACCGTAAAAGGGACAGTAAACCCTGAAACGGGCTTTGTTGCCGACTTAAGTGAAATTGGCAACATTGTAAAACGTAAAGTCATCAGCCAAGTTGACCATAAAAACCTTAACTTAGATGTGTCATTTATGAAAGATAAATTGTCATCGACAGAAAATTTAGCCATTGAAGTGTGGAACGAAATTGTTGAGGAAATAAATGCCATCGGTTGCCAACTGCACTGCGTTAAAATACAAGAAACAGAAAATAATTACGCAGAATATTTCGGATAAATCAATGTGCCAATATGCCAATGAAACAATGTAGCAATATTAATTTGAAATTTACTTTTTGACCTTTGACTTTACGAACTTTATAGACCTTACAGACTTTTAATATTCAACTTTCAACCTTAAACTTTAAAACACAAAATTATGTTTGATTTCGGAGCTTTAATTATCGGTATAATATTTATGATTATCGGATTTGTCGTTAGCACAACGCTAAAACGTAAATTTGAAAAATATTCTAAAACACCTCATTCATCGGGCATGTCGGGTGCTGAAGCAGCAGAAAAAATGCTCAACTATCATGGTATTCGTGATGTGAAAATTGTATCGGTGCCGGGTAAACTTACCGACCACTACAACCCAATGGACAAAACTGTAAACCTTAGTCCAGATGTATATGAAGGACGCAATGCTGCTGCTATTGCGGTTGCTACGCACGAGTGTGGTCATGCAGTGCAACACGCTAAATCGTACCAATGGTTAACACTTAGAAGCAAGTTAGTACCTATGCAAAACGCTAGCGGCAAAATATTAAACATCGTTATTTTGGCGAGTATCTTCGGGGGTTACGCGTTGTTTCAAGCCATCAACGTAAACTTTATTTTGTATGTGCTTATCGCTACCTACGGTGTTACTACACTATTTACGTTTGTAACCCTTCCAGTTGAGTTTGATGCCAGCAACCGTGCATTGGCTTGGATAAAATCTACTGGTTCATCCAATACACAAGAATACGAACAATCTAAAGATGCGCTAAAATGGGCAGCCATGACGTATGTAGTTGCCGCATTAGCATCGCTTACTACTTTGCTTTACTATATTTCTATGCTGAGCAGAAGAGATTAACAATTCACAAAAAATATTAGAAAGCCCAACTTCGGTTGGGTTTTTATTTTTCACTCAACGAGTACACCTGTTCTTTTACCCACTCAGCCCATTGAGCATAAGACATGGTATTATCAAAAAACGTGTACGAAATGGGTTTTCCTATGGCAATATTTATCGTTCGGTTTTTTTGTTTGAACATTTCATCCACCAAGTAAAACATTTCTACATTGGCTTTAATTCCAAAGAAAGTACGCACCTTAGCTAAGTGATAAAAAAAGTTGGAAAGTCTTCCATCCACATGAATTGGAACTACATTTTTTTGGTATTTAACCGCACGAGAAATAAAGGTCTTTTTCCATTCTAAATCTTTCACTTTACCTTTTATTTTTCTGCTCACCAAACCAGCCGGAAATAGAAGAACTAAGTTCTCTGTCGCAAATAAATCATCTACTTGTTTTAATGAATCTTGAGTATTTCTACCGTGTTTATTTACGCCTTGAAGCATTTCTTGTAAGCTTTCTAAATGAAGTAAAAGGTCGTTGACGATAAATCTAATATCTTTTCTTTTTTCTTGCAACACCGAAACTAAACCCATCGCGTCTATACCTCCTAAAGGGTGATTACTCACAGCAATCAATCCGCCTGTTTCTGGTAAGTTTTCAAGCCCTTTAACGCTTATTGTAATTCCAAATTGATCGATAACTGCTAAACAAAACTCTTCGTTTTTAAGATGTTTATTTTTTAGTATAAATGCATTTATTTCATCTTGATGAATGATGCGTTTGATATAGCGAATCACAAACTTCGGAAGCCATTTTTTTAGCTTCGGATTTTTGCTTTCAATCAAGTGGTCAATATCTATTAACTTGTCGCTCATCGAAGACTAAGATAGTTAATTAGAAGTATTGTTTACAATCGCATCTACACATTTAATTCCATCAATGGCAGCAGAAACAATACCACCTGCATAGCCCGCACCTTCGCCACAAGGATACAATCCTTTTATGGAGATATGCTGCAAGGTTTCTTTATCGCGTGGTATGCGCACAGGCGATGACGTGCGCGATTCAGGAGCATGCAACACGGCTTCATTAGTAAGATAACCATTCATTTTTTTTCCAAAATCTTGCAGCCCTTTGCGTAAAGATGAGGTAATAAATTTGGGTAAAATGTCATTTAGATTAACCGATGTAAGTCCAGGTTGATAAGAGGTTTCGGGCAGTGTTTCACTCTTTTTATTGTCGATGAAATCAATCATACGTTGTGCCGGAACTTTTTGCGTTTTGCCTGCGGCTTCCCAACATTTGTGTTCCACCTGTTTTTGAAATTCTAAACCTGCCAAGGCAACATGTTTTTGAAATTCGGGAATGTCTGTCAAACGCACTTCGGTTACAATTCCAGAGTTAGAATAAGGATTGTTTCGTTTGGATGGCGACCATCCATTGGTAACCACTTCTTCTTGCTCTGTAGCGCATGGCGCAATAATTCCACCCGGACACATACAAAACGAATACACACCTCTACCATCCGCTTGAGTTACCAATGAATACGCAGCAGGTGGCAAAAATTCTCCACGTGGATTGAGTTTGTATTGCAGTTCATCAATCAACTCTTGACTATGCTCAATCCTCACGCCTAAAGCAAAGGGTTTGAATTCTAT
>JBKHVV010000136.1:0-2948 GCA_046569885.1 Bacteroidia bacterium | reverse complement strand
TGCACAAATTTTACAACATATTTTAGAAAAAAAATGGTCGTTGCACGAAAACGATAAAGATATGATTGTGATGTGGCATAAATTTGGTTTCAAACTTGGTAGTGAAAATCATGAAATAAATGCTTCGATGGTTTATATCGGAAAAAATCAAATCTATACTGCCATGAGCGATACCGTTGGATTGCCCGTAGCCATTTGTGCTAAATTATTGTTGCAAGGAAAAATTAAATTAACAGGCGTTCATCTACCAACACTTCCAGAAATTTATAATCCTATTTTGGATGAATTAGAAAAATTAGGTATAGTATTTTCCGAGAAGGAAGTAGAGCCGATACTCTATCACAATCGTAAGCATGTTTAGGTTTTAGTTTAAAGTTTAAGGTTGAAAGTTGTAAAGTCATTTTCAAATTGGCTCATCTTCAAATTTTCAAATTAACATTGTTACATCGTTTAATTGACACATTGCTACATTGTAGTAGTTTCATCTCTCGACAACTTCTTCAACCAAATAAATAGGAGCGAAGCTAAGAGCAAAGTACCTGTCATCACGTACCACGTAATTTCGTAACCAAATGCAGCGATGAGTTGTAAACCACTATTGTGTCCTAAAATGTGCGCTACCGAAAATGCCATGGTAAATAAACCCATATAATCTCCAGAGTTGCCTTTTTCTGCACGTTTTAATGCGTAGGCATTCAAGAATGGAAAGTTGAGCATTTCTGCAACAGTCATCAGCAACATACCAACGACTAAAATACCCACCCAATTAGAAAGATTGAGTACCCAAAAACTCATGGCGAACATTACGGTACTCCATAACAGAATTCGATAAATAGAAAATTTAGGTCGCTCAAAGTATTTTACCAAAGGCATTTCAATCAAGAAAATTAAAAATCCATTCATGCCCATGAGCCAACCAATTTGTGCTTCGGAGAGTTTATGTACATCTCTATAATACAAAGGAATGGTAGAAAAATATTGGAGAAATGCAAAGCCGATTAATAAAATACAAAACACAGCTAACAAATAGGCTTTGTCTTTATAAGGCGAAACAGCATGTTCTTTTTTTACTGTGGTAACCTCTTTTTTAGATTCTTTAAAGCTAAGCAATGCGATAAATAAAAGTCCGGCAATGATACACGTAATACCATCAACCCAAAACAAACCGCCATAACCTATGGTGGCAATAATTAAACCACCTACTGCCGGACCAACCGAAAATCCTAGGTTTATCGCTAAACGAATAAGTGTAACAGAGCGTGTTCTGTTTTCAGGTTTACTGTACGCATTAATAGCCACAAATGCTGCTGGTCGAAATACATCTGCCACCAACATTACTACAAATACCCCAATGCAAATGCTGTAAAACGATTCTAAGTATTGAAGCCAGATAAATAGCAATCCAGAAAGAATCAAACTCCAAAACATTACAGGATAAAATCCAATTTTATCTGATAATTTTCCGCCTAACCAAGCACCAGTAACAGAGCCCAAACCAAAGGCAGTCATTATCCAACCCACTTCTTTTAACGTGTAATTGAAATTGGCTGTAAGATATAACGATAGAAATGGAATTACCATTGTTCCAGCACGGTTTACCAATGTAATCAATGCCAAAAACCAAACCTCTTTTCTCAGCCCTTTAAATGAATCGCGATATAGCTTGAAAATGTTCATTGTTTTTTGAGAAAGGCAAAGATATGCTTAAATTAGCTGTGTGAAGTTTGCTAGAAAATATCTTTTTGTTACAGTAGTCTCATTATCTAATATTGTTTTTTCTCAAGAAGAAAATAAAAATGATTTCGATAATAATGTTTTTACATGATTTAAGATTGAAAGTTAAAATACCTAATAAAAACCAACGATAGTTAGTTTTTGAAATTTTTTCTGTAATTTTCCACTGGCTATCTGTTGAATCGCTTGTGTATGTGTTGTTGAAGTTTTAGTCAACCTCAATAATTATATTATCAATCGCCTCTTGATATTCTATAAAAATTAACGCAACATAATTTTAAACAATTTTTAAATTTGTAAAAACAATAAACAATCATGAAGAAGATTATATTAGCAGTTTCGGTATTTTCAATAACCATTTTAAATGCGCAAGAATTACCAAAAGTAAGCCCTAAGGCAAAAGTTGAACAACGTGTTGGCTTAACAGATGTTTCTATTACCTATCATCGCCCAAGCGTAAAAGAGCGCGTCATTTTTGGAGATGTGGTTCCTTATAATGAAGTGTGGCGTGCAGGTGCCAACGAAGCCACCATCATCACCTTTTCTGATGATGTAGAAATAGTTATCTCTAAAGAACAAAATTTTGGTCCAAAACCATTAAGACCAGGCATGGAAAATCCTAAAACAAAACCACAGACCAATGAGGTAATACATAACTTAAAAAGCGGAAACTATGCCTTGTTTATTACACCAACCGATTCTATTTGGAAAGTGCATTTCAATTCAGCTACCGATTCTTGGGGTTCTTCAGGATATAAGCCAGAAAACGATGTGCTCGTGATTGAAGTGATGCCAGAAGTATTTGGACCTAAAAATCGTCAACCTAAAAAAGATGCTGATGGTAAAGAAATACCTGCTGAAAAAAAGCCCATGAATCCGATGATGAAACGTAATTTAACTGAGACGTTAACATTTTCATTTCACGATTTGACAGATACAACCGCCCATGTTGTTATGGCTTGGGAATTTACCAAACTATCGTTTACAGTAAAAGTAGATGCTCATCAAAAAGCATTAGCGAATATTGAAAAAGCCATTAAAGAATCTCCAAAAGAAAATTTATGGAAAGTGTATAGAAATGCTGCCAACTATATGTTTCAAGGCAAACACGACATCAATCAAGCACTAACTTGGATAGATAAAGCCATAGAATTAAACAACACCGCATGGCTAAATTTTTGGATAAAAGCACAAATTTTAGGCGAGAAAGGCGA
>JBKHVV010000135.1:0-2970 GCA_046569885.1 Bacteroidia bacterium | reverse complement strand
CCCAATCCTGCCGAAAAATTATCGGTGATTTTATAGCCTACTCGTGGTGAAAGATTGATAAATGTCGATGTACCAACACCAATATTAAAGTTGTCATCAAAATAAAGCCTATCCTTAAAATGGGGCTTTTCTTCTTTATAATTACTGCTATCTCGTTCTTCTTGAGCATAGGCAGAAGCCGAAACAAAAACGAGCAAAAACAGAAGTAGACACTTTTTAAGCATAGCGTAAAATTACAAATCCTTCTGTTACACTACGTTTTTTTTCAAAAAATAGTATGTTTTTGGCAAAAAATTTCTACATTTGCGCCTCCAAAATGGTTAGGCGGTTATAACCTATGTTAAACAACTCTCACAACAACCGATAGGTGAGATACAAACTTATAAAGCCATCATGGCAAAAGACATTAAACCCATTGAAGATTTCGATTGGACTTCATTCGAAGCCGGAATCGCAGCCTACACAGACGAGCAAAACAAAGAGATGAACGACCTATATGATGGTACGCTCACTCAAATTGCCGAAAACGAAGTGGTAACAGGTAAAGTAGTATCTATCAACAAAAGAGAAGTAGTAGTAAACATTGGCTACAAATCTGAAGGGGTAGTTTCTATCAACGAATTTCGTTACAATCCCGATTTAAAAGTTGGTGACGAAGTAGAAATTTTAGTTGAAAAACAAGAGGACAAAAACGGACAGTTGGTTGTTTCTCACAAAAAAGCTCGCATGCAAAAAGCATGGGACAATGTAAACAAAGCATTAGAATCGGGCGAAATTGTTACAGGATTTGTAAAATGCCGTACAAAAGGCGGTTTGATTGTAGATGTATTCGGTTTAGAAGCATTCTTACCAGGTTCTCAAATTGACATTAAGCCAATCCGCGATTACGATGTTTACGTTGGTAAAAATATGGAATTGAAAGTGGTTAAAATTAACCTTGAATTCCGCAACGTTGTAGTTTCTCACAAAGCCATTATCGAAGCTGAGTTAGAAGAACAGAAAAAAGTAATCATGAAAGGTCTTGAAAAAGGTCAAGTATTGGAAGGTATCGTTAAAAACATCACTTCGTATGGTGTGTTTATTGACCTTGGTGGTGTTGACGGATTAATTCATATTACAGACCTTTCTTGGGGTAGAATCAATCACCCAGAAGAAATAGTACAATTAGACCAAAAAATAAACGTAGTAATTCTTGACTTTGATGATGAGAAGAAAAGAATTGCGCTTGGCTTAAAACAGTTAACCTCACATCCTTGGGATGCTTTAGATGCTAACCTAAAAATTGGCGATAAAGTAAAAGGAAAAGTAGTGGTTATTGCAGATTATGGCGCATTTATAGAAATTGCAACAGGTGTAGAAGGTTTAATCCACGTTTCGGAAATGAGCTGGAGCCAACACTTACGCTCTGCACAAGACTTTATAAAAGTTGGCGATGTTATCGAAGCTCAAATATTGACTTTGGACAGAGAAGAACGCAAAATGTCATTAGGCGTTAAGCAATTGACTCCAGATCCATGGGCAGGTATTGAAGCAAAATATCCAGCAGAATCTAAACACAAAGCAACCGTTAAAAACTTTACCAACTTTGGCGTATTTGTTGAGTTAGAAGAAGGTATTGATGGTTTAATCCATATTTCTGACCTTTCTTGGAACAAAAAAATCAAGCACCCATCTGAGTTTTGTAACGTAGGTGATAAGCTGGATGTAGTTGTTTTGGAATTGGACAGAGAAAACAGACGCTTAAGTTTAGGGCACAAACAATTAGAGAAAAACCCGTGGGACATATTCGAAGATACATTTGTCGAAGGCTCTGTTCATCAAGGCACCGTTATCAAAATTCAAGATAAATCTGCCATTGTTGAATTACCTCATGGTTTAGAAGGTATTTGTCCGGCTAAGCACACTAAAAAAGAAGACGGTTCTAAGTTAGTAGTAGAGGATACGGTAAGCTTTAAGATTATAGAATATAACAAAGATGCAAAACGTATCGTAGTTTCTCACTTACTAACCTTTACAGAAGATGCAGAAGGAGAAATATCAAGCAAAAAACCATCTGCTAAGAAAGGTGCACCTAAAGACAACAAAGCACTTGACCAAGTAAATTCTCAATCAGAGAAATCAACCTTGGGAGACATTGACGCTTTAGCTGCTTTAAAAGAGCAAATGAAAAACAAATAGCATTTTGCTATTAAATTAATAAAAAACCCTCGTCTCGGAATACGTTCGAGACGAGGGTTTTTATTTTTAAAAAATCTTCTTCAAATTTCCGTTTTCTCAAAAAATCGGTATCTTTGCACTCCTTATTAAAGAATAAGAACAAAAAACGTATTGAAATGCGGATGTGGCGTAATTGGTAGCCGCGCCAGACTTAGGATCTGGTGTCGTGAGACGTGGGGGTTCGAGTCCCTTCATCCGCACTAAACAACAAAAATGGTATAAGAACACGTCACTTATGCCATTTTTACTTTTTAAGAATTCGATTTTAGATTAACATAACATGAACGTAACTCAACAAAACACCGATGCACTAAACGCAGTGCTCACCATTACTATCACTCCAGAAGATTACAACGAGAAGGTAGATAATCAACTTAAGAAATACGGTAAGCAAGTATCGCTTCCAGGTTTTCGTCCAGGGAAAGTACCGGCTTCTTTAGTAAAGAAAAAGTTTGGTAAATCTGTTTTGGCAGAAGAAGTAAATAAATTAATCAACGATGCGCTTCACAACCATATCACCGAAAATAAATTAGACGTTTTAGGCAATCCATTACCTAAGGAAGATGAACAAAAAGAGATAGATTTTGACAATCCTTCAAAAATGGAATTCGTTTATGAGATTGGTCTATCACCTCAGTTTGAATTGAAACTTTCGGATAAAGACAAAATCGTTTACAATAAAGTAAACATTGACGATACACTTATTAATAAACAAGTAGAAGATTTTTCAAGACGTTACGGAAAATTAGTATC
>JBKHVV010000134.1:0-3035 GCA_046569885.1 Bacteroidia bacterium | reverse complement strand
CTGCAGCGGGTTGTTGTAAAAATTTAACGCCAAACTGAGCCATATCTACATCGAAACTTCCGCTAATAGCAACTGTTTCTGCAGTGATTTCGATAGAAACCGGAATTTCTACTGCTTTAGAAACGCCCATTACGGTTAAGTCGCCTTTCAACACATTGTTCTCGACAGATGTAACTGATAATGTTACGTTAGCGCCTAAAGAATCTACTGCAAAAAAGTCTGAAGATTTTAAGTGACCAAGTAAATAACCTTTCTTTTCTTCAGGAATAGAGTCTGTATTGGTTATGGTGTTTAAGTCAACTACAAAATTTGCTGAAGTAATGACGCTGTCTTCAACGTTAATGGTTCCTTCAGAAAATCTTAATTCGCCAGTGTGGGTGTCATCACTGTTAAGTTTCTTGCCATTCCAAATTAAAACGCTTTCGGCAGTATTAACTGAGTAGTTTGTTTTTACTGGCTCTACAACAGCTGTTTCTTTCGTTTCATTGTTTCCGCAAGATGCCATAATCAATAATGACGCTGCGGCTAAATAATTCATTGCTTTCATTTTTTTGTCTTTTTAAAATTTTAGACTGCAAATATAAGTATTTTTATTTTACATGTAAACTATTTACGTGGTTATTTTGAATAATTTAAAAAAAGTGGTTTCAACCTTTCAAGAATTTAAAAATTGGCTTGGTTTTTAGCCGTTGCCTTTATATTTCCATTACTTTTGTGGCTAATGATGCTTGTCTTACAGCATGTGGAATAAATTAACAAATATAATTCTTAGAAATAGACCAATAATTATTATTGTATTGTTGTCTCTAACAGCTGTGATGGGCTACATTGGTTCAAAAGTAGAGCTTGACTATAATTTAGCGCAATTACTTCCTAAAGACGACCCTACTTACGTAGCGCATCAAGAATTTAAAAAACAGTTTGGCCAGGAAGGGAACATTTTAGTTATTGGTTGTGAAAAAGAAGATTTGTTTGAGCTTGAAAACTTTAACAAATGGTATGAATTTGGAAATGAATTGCAACAATTAAAAGCTAAAAGAACCATCAAAGTTAATGGAAAAACTAAAGAGGTTGAGGTAAGAGCTGTTGATTCGGCATTTTCTATTGCTCACTTGTATAATTTACAAAAAGATACGATTAATAAAAAATTTGTGCTTAGCCCAATAGTATCTTCTAAGCCAAAAACCCAACAAGAGGTAGATAGTATAAAGCGCGTAGTGTATAGCCTTCCTTTTTATAAAAACGTTATTTACCAAGAAGATTCTGACCTGCACATCATCATGGTGTTTATGAATCAAGATTTATTTAACTCTAAAGACAGGGGTAACATTATTCACGATATTGAAACAATTGCTAAAAAATATGAAGTGTATTTTCCCGATTTAAAATACTCTGGATTACCTTACATACGCTCTGTTAATATGCAGAGGGTTCGGTCCGAATTGGGTATGTTTGTTGGTCTTGCTATGTTGGTTACATCTTTACTTCTTATTTTCTTTTTCAAGTCGTTTAGGGTAATGTTAGTGTCTATGATTGTTGTAGCAATTGGTGTTACTTGGTCGTTTGGAACTATTGGATTGTTGGGGTATAAAATTACCATTTTAATGGGTTTAATTCCTCCGTTGATTATTGTTATAGGCATCCCAAATTGTATTTACCTTATTAATAAATATCAGCAAGAATTTCGATTACACAAAAATAAAGTGAAAGCCCTTACGAGGGTTATTTCTAAAATTGGCACAGCTACCTTTATGACCAACGCTACAACAGCTATGGGCTTTGCAACATTTATTTTTACACGAAGCGATATTTTAAAAGACTTTGGTGTTGTTTCATCAATAAACATAATGATTGTGTTTCTGTTAAGTATTTTGGTTATACCCATTATTTACAGCTATATGCCAGAGCCAAATCAGCGACAAACTCGCCATCTCGATAAAAAATGGGTTTATTGGACAGCCGATAAACTTGTGCTATGGACTACCTCTTATCGAAAAAGTGTTTACGTAATTACCTCTGCTATTGTACTTGTTGGTGTTTATGGAATTTTTAAAATGAAAACTACAGGAAACATTGTTGATGACTTGCCGCAAGACGACAAAGTATTGTTAGATTTAAAATATTTTGAAGAGGAATTTAACGGGGTTATGCCCTTTGAACTAGTTATAGACACAAAAGTAAAAAATCGTGTTTTTCAAGACCAGATGCTTGAAAAAATTGAAACAATACAGTACGAATTATCAAAAGAAAAATACTTATCAAAATCCATTTCAATAGTTGATGCTGTTAAGTTTTTAAATCAATCGTACCACGGTGGTGATGAACAACATTATGACCTAAAAAATGGCAGTGCCTTAAGGAGAATAAATAAGTATCTTCAAGGTTCAAAATCAAACATTACTTTAGGGTCATCTTTTATAGACACAAATTTTTCAAAAACAAGAATTTCTATTCAAGTTGCCGATATTGGAACCAAAGAAATGGAGAAGCTGTTGTCGCGTATTCGTCCAAAAATAGATAGTATTTTAAATCCATCTAAAAATGAAATAACAACCTTTTCATCAAAACTTAACAACACCCTTTCTGCTTCTGATGTAAAAACATTTTTTACCAATCATCCCGACATACAAAAGAAATTTGAACTTGCTTATTTTTCTGACGAAGAAGCTCAATTAAACTTACTGATAAACCCCGATTTGCTCTACGACATGAGTAATGGAGAGGAATATACTTCTACACTAAAAAGCGTGTTAGAAAAACAAATGGTTGATTTTTATTTTACTGGCACAAGCGTTGTGTTTACAAGTGGCACAAACTATTTAACAGCTAATTTAATCACAAGCCTTATTATTGCCATTGCCATCATAGGTGTGCTTATGGCGTTTTTATTTAAGTCGTCTCAAATGGTAATTGCGTCATTAATTCCCAACTTTATTCCACTTATCGTAACGGCAGCTATTATGGGTTATGCAGGCATCGCCATTAAACCATCTACCATATTGGTATTTAGTATTGCCTTTGGAATTTCGGTAGAT
>JBKHVV010000133.1:0-3086 GCA_046569885.1 Bacteroidia bacterium | reverse complement strand
GCCCAACACAAGCAGGATGTAGAAGAAATAAAAAAGGGAATACCCGAATTAAAAATCGAATATTCCCGTTTGGTAGCGGGGGCAGGACTCGAACCTACGACCTTTGGGTTATGAGCCCAACGAGCTACCAACTGCTCTACCCCGCGATGTTTTGTGGGTGCAAAGATAATAATTCGTTTCTTTGTAGCCAACTAATAAGCAATAAAATTAATGCACAAGGCAGGATTTGTCAATATAATTGGAAGCCCCAACGTAGGTAAATCTACCTTAATGAATGGATTGGTAGGAGAGCGTGTTTCTATTATTACCAGCAAACACCAAACTACCCGCCACCGCATTATGGGGATTGTAAATGGCGATGATTTTCAAATTGTATATTCCGATACGCCTGGTGTGCTAAAACCACATTACAAACTACAAGAAAGCATGATGAACTTCGTGTCATTAGCGCTTACCGATGCCGATGTTATTCTATTTGTCACCGATATTTTTGAAAATGAAATGAATCATCCAGAAACGTTTGAACGCTTACAAAAAACCGATGTTCCCATTTTATTACTCATCAATAAAATTGACCTGAAAGACCAAGCACGTATGGAAGAACGCGTAAAGTATTGGAGCGAAAAATTACCCAAAGCGCAAATACTTCCAATATCTGCGTTACACAAATTGAATTTAGACTTTGTATTCAATAAAATTATAGAACTCTTGCCAGAAAATCCTCCTTACTTTGATAAAGAAGCACTAACGGATAAACCATTGCGATTTTTTGTTTCAGAAATTATTCGTGAAAAGATTTTACAGAACTACGACAAAGAAATTCCTTATTCGTGCGAGGTAGTGGTAGAAAGCTATAAAGAAGAACCCAACATCACCAAAATAGAAGCAATTATTTATGTTTCGAGAGATTCGCAAAAAGGCATTATGATTGGTCATCAAGGTAGCAGATTAAAAAAAGTGGGTACAGAAGCGCGTTTAGATATTGAAGAATTTATCGGTAAAAAAGTATTCTTAAAATTAGATGTAAAAGTAGATAAAGACTGGCGCGAAACAGAAACCAAACTAAAGCGTTTTGGCTACAACTAATATCTTTTCATTTTGTTCACTGAGTTTATCAAAGTGCAACCTTCAACCCTAAACCTTCAACTTTCAACCTTAAACCTTCAACTTTGGACTTTTATTGAGTACCTTTGCACACCAAAATTTTATCTCATTGAGAAATATAGTTGCTATAGTAGGTCGTCCAAATGTAGGAAAATCAACAATTTTTAATCGTTTAACGGAATCACGCCAAGCCATTGTAGAAGAAACAAGCGGTGTTACGCGCGACCGCCATTACGGCATTGCCGAGTGGAATGGTGTTGAGTTTTCTGTGATTGACACAGGCGGCTATGTGATGGGTTCTGAGGATATTTTTGAAGAAGAAATTCGCAAGCAAGTACTTATTGCTATTCAAGAAGCTAACGTCATTCTGTTTGTAGTGGATGTGGTAATAGGCATTACAGACCTTGACCAAGACGTTGCAGAATTACTAAGAAAATCAAAAAAGAAAGTGCTTTTAGTTGCCAACAAAGTTGACAATAATGAGCGTCAATTGATGAGCGCAGAATTTTATCGTTTGGGCTTAGGAGAGGTATATAATATATCTGCTATCAACGGTTCTGGAACGGGAGATTTGTTGGATGCTTTGGTAGAAAATTTAGATAAAAGTTTATCTGCAAGAGATGAAAAAGACGAACTGCCTCGTTTTTCTGTTGTGGGAAGACCCAACGTAGGAAAATCATCGTTGATAAATGCCTTAATTGGTAATGAAAGAAACATCGTTACGCCCATTTCAGGAACTACAAGAGATTCGATAGACATCCATTATAATGGGTATGGTTTTAATTTTGTTTTAGTGGATACTGCAGGTATTCGCAAGAAAGCAAAAGTGCACGAAGACATCGAGTTTTATTCTGTGATGCGCTCTATCAGAACCATTGAAAGCAGTGATGTGTGTATCTTTATGATTGATGCTGCCGAAGGTATTCAAAAGCAAGATTTGAACATATTCTACCTCATTGAGAAAAATCACAAAGGTGTAGTGGTGTTGGTAAATAAGTGGGATTTGATTGAAAATAAAGAAAGCAAAACCACTAAGGAATACGAAGATTTAGTTCGTCAACAATTAGCTCCGTTTAATGATGTACCCATTGTGTTTACTTCGGTATTGACCAAGCAACGCATTCATAAAGCATTGGAAGAAGCCGTAAAAGTGCATGAAAACCGCACAAAGAAAATACCAACGCATAAGCTCAACGATGTGATGTTGAAAGTTATTGAGGATTATCCTCCACCCGCAGTAAAAGCAAAATATGTTAAGATTAAATTCGTACAACAACTGCCCACACATGCACCTGCGTTTGCTTTCTTTTGCAATTTACCGCAGTACGTTAAAGAACCTTACAAGCGTTTTTTAGAAAATCAACTACGCAAACACTTCGACTTTAAAGGTGTTCCTGTACGCGTGTTTATGAGGACTAAGTAGGGCTGTTGACGTTTTTTTATTTGCCTTGATATATTGTTATCAGTCAGCTCTTCGGATATTTATAAATCGAACGGAGGCAGATCAAAAACGTAAGTCTTGTCCTAGAAAAATTTATTGAACTGTAACACCCAATATTTCTGCCATTTTTTTACCAATCTCGGCAGGAGAATCCACTACGTGTACTCCGCAAGAGCGTAGGATGGCTTTTTTAGCAGCAGCAGTATCGTCATGCCCACCAACAATAGCGCCCGCATGACCCATGGTACGTCCTGCAGGAGCAGTTTCGCCAGCGATGAAGGCTACTACAGGTTTGGTTCCGTTTTCTTTTATCCAACGACCTGCATCTGCTTCTAAATTACCGCCAATTTCGCCAATCATGATGATGCCTTCGGTTTCGGGGTCGTTCATCAACAATTCAACAGCTTCTTTAGTGGTTGTTCCAATAATTGGGTCTCCACCAATACCAATCGCGGTGCTTTGTCCTAAGCCTGCTTTAGTAATTTGGTCAACGGCTTCGTAAGTTAATGTTCCAGATTTAGACACAATGCCAATGGTTCCT
>JBKHVV010000132.1:0-3409 GCA_046569885.1 Bacteroidia bacterium | reverse complement strand
ATCTGATTTTAATACTTGTTCTTCAAAATTTGAATCTGTGAATTCTATTGCCATATTTTTTTTGTTTAAAGTTTAAAGTTGGTTTATTAGTTTACTGGTTTATTAGTTTACTGGTTCATTGGTTTACTGGTTCATTGGTTTACTGGTTCATTGGTTTACTGGTTCATTGGTTTACTAGTTCATTAGGATTTTTGGTTAATCTAAACACAAAACTCCAAACCCTAAACACTACACTATCCAAATATATGCCTTTTTTTATTTCAAGCCAAATTGACAAAGAAAAAATTATTCTATTGTACACTTTGAAAGATTTAACGCCCTGATTTCGTTAATAAACTCATTACTTAGGTTGATGTTGTTAAGTTGTGACACAGTGTCAACACTTAGCCTGTTTAGTTCGTCAGTAATGTTAATCTTTACAGGAAATTTACCGTTGTGTTGCGAAATAATTCTTTGTAAGCTTTCTATCAATTTATCGTCAATATCTAATACATCAATGGTAATGGTAAAGCTTTTTGCCATTTTGTTGCGGACTTCGCTAAGCATGTAAACGTTGTGAATTTTCAATTCAATTTCGTTAATATTTTTAGCAAATTTCTTGCGTTGAACTTTTCCTCTTAAAAATACGGAATTTCCATGTACTAATAAATGCTTAAATTTTAAATAATCCTCGCTAAAGAAAAATAGTTTGTAAGAGTCTTCATAGTCTTCCATCGTAACTATTCCGTATGAAACGCCATTCTTCGACATCTTCTCTTCTGCAAGCGTAATAATACCCGCAAGATTTATTTCTTTATTCATAAACCGACTCAAATCTTCGTTGAGCAATTTAAAATTGGCATTGCAAAAACTTTCCATTTCTAATTTATAATCATCTAACGGATGACCAGAAATGTACATACCTACCACTTCTTTTTCTTTAGAAAGTTTTAAAAGTGTAGGCCATTTTTCTACCACCGGTGGCATTGGTTCCTTAAGCTGAACAGCTATCGTATCTCCAAATAAATCGGGTGGTGCATCGTTTTGAGATTTTACGGCATTACCAAATTTAATGAGTTGTTCAATAAAAGAAGTTGTGTTTTCATTTCCGAAATATTGCGAACGATAAATCTCAAACGAATCAAATGCACCGGCTAATACCAAACCTTCCAATGTTTTTTTATTAGCACTGCGCAAGTCAATGCGCTGAATGAAATCATAAATAGACAAATATGGTCCGTTGGCTTTGCGTTCTTCTACAATAGATTTCACTGCATTTTCACCAACGCCCTTAATAGCGCCCATTCCAAAGCGCACAGCACCTTCTTTGTTTACCGCAAATTTGTGGTACGATTCGTTCACATCAGGACCCAACACTTTTACACCCATGCGCTTGCACTCTTCCATAAAAAAAGTTACTTGCTTAATGTCGCTCATGTTGTTACTCAACACCGAAGCCATATATTCGGCAGGATAGTGGGCTTTTAAATATGCTGTTTGGTAAGCAATCAAAGCATAACACGTAGAGTGCGATTTGTTAAAGGCATAAGCCGCAAATGCTTCCCAGTCTTTCCAAATTTTTTCTAATTTATCTGATGGATGTCCTTTTTCTGAAGCTTGAGCAATAAATTTTGGCTTCATTTTGTCTAGAACATCTTTCTGTTTTTTACCCATCGCTTTTCGCAACACGTCTGCCTCACCTTTGGTAAAATTGGCTAAGCTTTGCGATAGCAACATCACCTGCTCTTGATACACGGTAATGCCATAGGTTTCTTCCAAATATTCTTTACACGCTTCTAAATCGTATTCAATAGGTTCTTCGCCATGCTTACGTTTAATGAACGATGGAATGTACTCCAACGGACCTGGACGGTACAAGGCATTCATGGCAATTAGGTCGGCAAATACTGTTGGCTTAAGCGCTTTTAGGTGCTTTTGCATTCCAGGACTTTCATACTGAAAAATGCCCACCGTTTCGCCACGCTGAAAGAGTTGATAGGTTTTTTCATCGTCCATCGGAATGGTTTCAATATCGATGTCAATACCTAATCTTCCTTTAATAATTTTTAACGTATCTTTTATGAGTGTAAGCGTTTTTAAACCCAAGAAGTCCATCTTTAACAATCCTGCACTTTCTACCACACCATTGTCAAATTGTGTGCAGAACATATCGCTATCTTTTGCTAAAGCAACGGGCACATAGTTGGTAATATCGCTTGGTGTAATGATAACGCCACACGCATGAATGCCTGTGTTGCGCACAGAACCTTCCAAAACGGTGGCTTGGCGTACGACTTCACCTTCAATATTATTTTGCTCTTTTAACTGCTTAAGTTGTTTTGCCATCGGAACAAATTCTCCAGATAATTTTTCTGGCAGCTGCTCATTAGGAATATCAAACAGCTTATTTAATTTCATTAAGTCTGGAACTAACTTCGCAATACGGTCGGTGTCGGATAATGGTAAATCCAACACTCTACCTGCATCGCGAATAGACGATTTGGCAGCCATTGTGCCATAGGTAATAATTTGCGCTACTTGATTGGCTCCGTATTTATCAATAACGTATTGAATCACTCTACCACGTCCTTCATCATCAAAGTCAATATCAATATCGGGCAACGACACACGGTCGGGATTAAGGAAACGCTCAAATAGCAAATCATACTTGATGGGATCAACGTTGGTAATGCCTGTGCAATATGCCACAGCAGAACCAGCCGCAGAACCACGTCCAGGACCAACCGACACACCCATTTCGCGGGCTGCTCTACAAAAATCTTGCACGATTAAGAAGTAGCCAGGGTAACCTGTTTTACGAATGGTTTCTAATTCAAAATCTAAGCGTTCTTGCAATTCGGATGTAATTTCTCCGTAGCGTTTTTTTGCTCCTTCGTAAGTTAAATGACGCAGGTAATTGTTCTCACCATTTTTTAATGTTGGGTCAACATCATCTTGTGGGTCTTTAAATTCATCAGGAATATCAAAACGTGGTAAGAGCACTTCGCGCACTAAAGAATATTCTTCAATTTTATTAACTACTTCATTGGTGTTGGCAATGGCTTCGGGCAAATCGTTAAAGAGTTCTTTCATCTCTTGCGGAGATTTAAAATAGAACTCACTGTTGGGGAAACCATAACGGAAACCTCTGCCCTTTCCTATCGGTGTAGATTTTTTCTCACCATCTTTTACACACAACAAAATATCGTGTGCTTGAGCATCAGCTTTATCTATGTAATACGTGTTGTTAGATGCAATTATTTTAACGCCATACTTTTGCGCAAACTTTAACAATTGCTCATTAACGATAGCGTTTTCTTGGGTGTTGTGGCGCACCAACTCCACATAAAAATCATCGCCAAATTGCTGATGCCACCATACAAATGCTTCTTCTGCTTTTTCTAAACCTTCGTTTAAAATTTTAGTTGGA
>JBKHVV010000131.1:0-3457 GCA_046569885.1 Bacteroidia bacterium | reverse complement strand
AAGACCAAGAAATGTATTCGGATGGTGTAAAACAATGGACCTACCTAAAAGAAGACAACGAATGCTATGTAGAAAACCTTGCCGATGCAGGTGATGATTTCATCACACCAACCAAACTACTCACCATTTGGGAACAAGGATTTAAATACGAGTTCGACAAAGAAACCACCGTTGGCGGTGTAGTAGTAGAAAGCATCAAACTCTACCCTATCGACCCAAAGAAAAGCCAATTCCATACCGTTGTTTTGAACATTGACAAAAACAAAAAGCAAATTCAAAGTGCCATTATCAAAGCAAAAAGTGGCGTAACCATTACCTACATCCTTACCAAGTTTGAGACTAACCTAGAAATCCCAGACACCATCTTTAAGTTCGACAAAACCAAACACCCAGGCGTAGTAGTGATTGAGGATTAGAATAGAGTTTAAAGTTCAAGGTTGAAAGTTTAAAGTTTTACAAAAGCGTAGTCGAGAAATCTTTTTGGTATATTTGAGAAGACAAAAAAGCCACAACTTGAAAAATGATAAAATTCCTTCAATTTATATTACTTATAGTGCCGATTTCATCATTTGGACAGATTTTCCTACCAATAGATACTTTGACTAGTTATCCATATGAAATTAACTCAAAAGTTAAAGGAGAAATAGACAAAGTATTTCAGGTTGACTTCTCTGGCGACTCAATTGGTGATTATATCATACAATCAAAAATGGATAAAGAGGGTAAAATCAATGAAACATGGTTGACATCTGACTTTTTGCTTTTTAATCGAGTATCAAAGTATATAGGCGATTATGACTTCATCCAATTCATAAATCTTGATAATGACCCTGAACCAGAAATCTATTCTGCAAGTGGTTATGAGGACGGAATTGACTACGCCTTGTATGATTTAAACATGAAAACAGGAGAGAAAAAACTTCTCTTTTACTTTAATCCAGTGATTATTGAGAATGAACAAGACTTTTGGGGTTATCCATGGGACACAAATGGAATAATGACATCAACCGAATATGGTACAACTATGATTTATTACTCGATTGACCATGATATTGAAAGAGATGGAAATATAACTCATGCTGAAAACCAAAATGTAATGCCTGTCATATTTCTGAAAGGACATTCTACTCAACCCGAAAATAGAGTAGAAGAAATTAGAAGTAGGACTTGGAAAACAATAGAAGAAATAAAAAAACTGTGTACAACAAATAAGCAATAGTGTCCACATTTATAATAAGGATCTATTAAAAAGCTTAAACCCAACCCCACAAATTACGTATAATTATTGGTAGGCATTTCTTAGCCAAATCATCTCATTTTATCCCTTAGTTGGCGCGAGTTTAATGCAATGTAACTCGTGCCATAAGCAGATACAGTTTCTATCCACACTTTTACATCAAAAAAGCAGCAACTATTTACAACTAACCCCCCAAAATTACGTATAACTACAAGTAGACATTTCTTAGCCAAATTCATCCAATCTTATCCCAACTTCATACGGAGCTCATACGGAGCTGATACGGGTTTACTCCGTAGTAAATTGGCATCTACTCCCTATCTATTTCACAGTAAAGCCCTATCAAACCTATAACAACCGTAACCCAAATCCCAAGCAATAATGGTCATTTACAAACTTTTTTAATCAATATAGCGTGGCTTCTATCTCTTGACAGTCTTTATCGTTTGTGTTCTTAAGCTTATTTTCCGAAGTTTAAGTCTCAATATATTTCATTTTTATTTTACCTTTACCTAACATTAATTGTTTTACAGTAATAATGTTAATATATCTAATACTACTGCATTTAGAATGATACTTTAACAATAAATTATCTGTCGTTTCAAATTTATTTCGGAACCCAAAAATTTAACAGATACTGAAACAAGTTCAGGATGACAAAAAAAGATAAAATGAAAAATTGAACTTTTAACCTTTAACTTTAAACTTTCAACTCAAATGAAACACAAACTAACACTTATATTCTTGCTTTTAGCTACCATTAGCTACTCACAAGAAAAAATAGAATGGCTTACGTGGGATGAGGCTGTAAAACGTTCCGAAACTGATTCCGTGCCCAAAAAAATATTCATTGACCTTTACACCGATTGGTGTGGATGGTGCAAGCGCATGGATCAAGTAACGTTTGCCAATCCTGAAGTAGCGGCTTACATGAACCAACACTTTTATAACGTAAAGTTTGATGCCGAACAAAAAGACAGCATCGTGTACGAAGGGAACGTGTTTAAAAACAGTAATCCAACAGCCAAAAAACGAGAAGGCGTACATCTGTTGGCCTATAGCTTAATGGATGGAGAACTCTCCTATCCTACGTATGTTGTGCTTGACGAAAACCGAGCAAGAATAACCTACATAAAAGGGTTTAAAACCGTTCCTGATTTTATGGCGACCATTACTTTTTTTGCCACCAACCAGCACGTTCAGTACATGCAGTACTTAGAAAAACAATATCAAAAAAGACAAACTCAAAAATAAATTTTTATCTATTGGTGCATAATAAATTAAAAACTTAATATATTAGTCGCTCGATAAAAAACAGAACGCAAAATGAGTGAAATAGCAAAACTTACTTTAGGAGATAAAACCTACGAATTTCCTGTAATAGAAGGAACGGAAAAAGAAAAAGCCATAGACATCTCTAAATTGAGAGACCTTACAGGCTACATTACCATGGACCAAGGATACAAAAACACTGGGTCTTGCACAAGTGGTATCACTTTTTTAGATGGCGAAGAAGGTATTTTAAAATACAGAGGATATACCATTGAAGAATTGGCTGAAAAATCAAACTTCTTGGAAGTATCGTATTTGTTGATTTTTGGAGAATTGCCTACTCAAGCTCAAATTGAAAAATTTGAAAACGACATCAGAAAATATACGTTGGTAAACGAAGAAATGAAAAACATCATTGATGGTTTTCCTAAAACCGCCCATCCTATGGGTGTGTTATCTGCGCTTACAAGTGCATTAACGGCATTCAACCCTAAGTCGGTAAACGCAAGCAACGAAAAAGATATGTACGAAGCCATTTGCAAAACCATGGGTAAATTTTTGGTAATTGCCACTTGGACATATCGTAAATCTATGGGCTTTCCGCTAAACTACTACGATAACACCAAAGGATACACCGAAAACTTTTTACGTTTGATGTTTGAATTACCTACTGGTCCTTATAAAATAGACCCTGTAGTAGTTAGTGCATTAGACAAATTATTCATCTTACATGCCGACCATGAGCAAAACTGCTCTACATCTACGGTAAGAATTGTGGGTTCATCTCACGCAGGTTTATTTGCTTCACTGTCTGCCGGTGTTTCTGCATTGTGGGGACCACTACACGGTGGTGCCAACCAAGCAGTGCTTGAAATGCTTGAAGAAATTAGAGTAAACGGAGGCGATGTGGCTAAATTTGTGTTAAAAGCAAAAGATAAAGACGATCCA
>JBKHVV010000130.1:0-3498 GCA_046569885.1 Bacteroidia bacterium | reverse complement strand
TTCTATAGAATATACTTTCGCTCCTAACTCACAAAGTACAGATGTTTGGTAACCACTTCCTGTGCCAATTTCTAAAACTTTATCTCCTTTTTGTATGTCTAAAAGTTGCGACTGAAATGCTACTGTTGATGGCTTTGAGATGGTTTGCCCTTCGCCTATTTGAAAGGCTGTATCTACATACATACTCTCGTCAAATACAGAATCTATAAAGAAATGACGCGGAATTTTGTTCATTGCCTCCAAAACATTTCTGTCGTTTATGCCATTTTCTTGCAAACCCTCAACGAGCTTTTTCCGCAAACCTTTGTGTTTAAATGTGTCTTTATCGTCAACCATGCTTTTTGAAGCTCTTCTAAAAAATCGTAAGCAAAATTAGCTGAACGAACAACACTAAATTTTCAATTTATCACAAGATATTAATAATAGTGATGTTAATAAATGAAGAAGCTCATCAGAATTAAAATGATTATTGATTTTAATTTTGAAAAAATCTTTTTAAGCAGATGATAAAAATTGGCGTTTTAGGAGCAGGGCATTTGGGCAAAATTCACATCAAGTTATTAAACAACCTAAAAAATGACTTTCAATTGGTTGGATTTTATGACCCAAATAAAGAAATGGCAAAGGCAGCAGAGAAAGAATTTGGTATTACGTATTTTTCCAGTTATGAAGAATTATTCGAGAACGTTGATGCTGTTGATATTGTTACACCTACGCTATCTCACCACGAATGCGCCTCTTCTGCGATAAGACAATTTAAGCATGTGTTTATTGAAAAACCAATTACTTCAACGGTTGAGGAAGCAAAATCATTAATAACCCTTGCCGAAGAAGCAAAAATAATAGCACAAGTTGGGCACGTAGAACGTTTTAATCCAGCTTTTTTAAGCGTAAAATCTTATCTAAAAAACCCGATGTTTATTGAGTCGCATCGTTTGGCACAATTTAATCCAAGAGGTACAGATGTATCGGTGGTATTAGATTTAATGATTCACGATTTAGATATTATTTTGAGTGTGGTTAATTCATCCATAAAAAAAATAAGCGCCAGTGGTGTTTCCATAGTTAGTGATAGCCCAGATATCGCCAATGCTCGTGTAGAATTTGACAATGGTTGCGTGGCAAACATCACCACCAGCAGAATTTCGATGAAGAATATGCGTAAAACGCGCTTTTTCCAAAGCAACGCCTATATTTCTGTTGATTATTTAGAGAAAAAATCGGAAATCATCAACATTAAAGAAAGTGATGAAAAAAATCCATTTGCTGTGGTAATTGACTTGGGCGAAGGCAAAGCAAAAAAAGAAATTGAAATTCTAAAACCCGAAGTATTGGCGAACAATGCCATTGAGGAAGAATTAAAAAGTTTTGCAGCTTCTATTCGCAACCAAAAACCCATTGAAGTGCCTCTTACAGATGGTTATAACGCTTTGAATGTGGCTACGCAAATCATGGAAAAAATCAAGCTCGGCACAAATATTATACAGAGCTAAAATATTTAAATTATTTTCGCGTTCTACTTTTTGATAAAGCAAAAATTTGAACGTTCGATTTCTTATAATATATCTTTCATTTGGCTTGTTTTGGGGTTGTAATAAGTTCGACCCGCCCGAAACCATTCCTGCATACATCAAAATTGATTCTATTGAGATAGAAACTACATCTGCACAAGGAACAAATGATAATTCGGGCATAAAAGATGCTTGGATTTATGTAAATGAAGAGTTGATTGGCGTGTTTGAGCTACCGCTCAATATCCCTGTTTTAAAAGAAGGTTTGTGCAACGTTAAAATCTATGCGGGTGTCAAAAGAAATGGTTTTGCAGAAGATGGTGAAAAATATTTATTCCTTAATCCTTATGAAGTAGACGCCAACTTAGTTGCCGGAGAAATTCTCTCTTTAAATCCTAAAGTAACCTACACAAGTAACGCCAACATTTGGATTGAAAATTTTGAAGGACCAGGCATCAAACTTAGTAAAACCTCGACCGCTGATGTTGACTTTTCGTTAACCACAAATACAGATGAAGTTTTTGAAGGTTCGAGTTCTTGTAAGGTAGAATTTATTTCAGGGAACTTACTTTTTGAAATGCAAAGCGATGAAGTTGCTTTTGACAATTTTAATTTGGGGAGCAACATTTATTTAGAAATGAATTACAAATCCAATTATCACATGATTGTTGGAATTTTCTCCAGAAAAACAGGTGAGTTAGTAGATACGCAAACACCCTATTTAACACTGTTTTCAACAGAAGACGACAATGACGTTGCTCAATGGAAAAAAATTTATGTTGATTTAACAGAGGTAATACGACCTGTAACGCCAACTGAGGACTTAGATATTTTTATTGGAATACAATACGATGCTTCACAATCAGCAACACTTCCAATAATGTATTTGGATAATATTAAAGTAATTTACTTATAGTGCAGAAGAAACATTTAACACTCACGCTTCTATACTTACTGATAGATATTATCAGTTGTGCTTTAGTGTGGGCTTTGTTTTTTTATTACAGAAAAACTCAGATTGAAGAAGTAGCGTTTACTACCGACAATAATTTCTTTTATGGACTTATCTTTTTGCCAATCGTTATCGTTATTCAATTTTGGGCTGTTGGTGCATACAAGCAGATAGAGAGAAGATTTCGTATCAAGGAGCTTGGTCAAGCCTTAATGATTTACTTGATTACCGTAGTCTTTTTGTTTTTTGCTCTTCTATTAGATGATGAAGTACAAAGTTATGGAGATTATTATCGTCTCTTAACAGCGCTATTTGGCTTTCTTTTCCTGATAAATTTTATCCCTAGAATTATTATCACATCTTGGGTTGTAAAACAAGTCCACAAAGGAAAAATTTATTTCCCAACACTTATTGTCGGTGGCAATGAAAAAGCCTTAAACATTTACAAAGAAATAACCCATACAAAACCAAGTTCTGGAAATAAATTTGTCGGCTATGTTAGTATCAATGGTGTAGATAGCAGTTTTTCTTCAGAAGAATTAAATTACCTCGGAGGTTTTCAAAACTTAGATAATTACATACATGAAAAAAATATCGAAGAAGTTATCATTGCTGTTGAGCCATCCGAACATGAATACATTAACAAAATAATAAACAAACTTGCTGTTCACGATGTGAAAATTAAAATCATTCCCGATATGTACAGTATTCTGTCGGGTTCGGTAAAAATGACGAGCATTTTTGGACTGCCGCTTATAGAAGTTAATCCAGAAATAATGCCTGTGTGGCAATTTTCTATTAAAAATTTAATGGATAAACTAATTGCGCTAATTGCACTATTAATTTTATTGCCATTTTTTATCATTATTGCAGCAATTATTAAGCTAAGCTCTAAGGGTTCGGTAATGTTTAAGCAAGAACGCATTGGAAAAAATGGAAAACCATTTATGATTTATAAGTTTAGAACCATGTGCGTAAATGCCGAAAAAAATGGACCGCAACTTTCAAGCACACAAGACAATCGAATAACCCCTT
>JBKHVV010000129.1:0-3628 GCA_046569885.1 Bacteroidia bacterium | reverse complement strand
TTTTTTGGCGCGCCAATTCCAACATTTTTTCTTCTACTTTTTTGAGGTCTTTTTCGGTGAATTCGTAATCGCCAAAATCTACATCGTAGTAGAAACCATTATCGATGGGCGGACCAATAGCCAACTTTACGCCTGGGTAGAAAAACTCCAACGCCTCTGCCATAAGGTGAGCCGATGAGTGCCACATAGTAGCTTTGCCTTCTTTATCGTTAAACGTTAGCAAATTCAAGTTAGCATCGGTAGTAATGGGGCGCGTGGCATCCCAAACTTCTCCGTTAACTTTTGCCGAAAGGACATTTCTTGCTAGCCCTTCGCTAATGCTTTTTGCAACGTCTAACCCTGATACGCCTGCCTCAAACTGCTTCACGCTACCATCGGGTAAAGTAATATTAATCATTTGTGTTTCCTTTTTAAGAGGTGCAAAGATAAGGATAATTGGTTAATGAGATGATACGGATAATTAGCTAATTTGATGATGTGATAATTAGCTAAGCTTGTCTTTCGGGTAGGTTGAATAATGAGCTAATTTGATGATTTGACAAGAACTAAAATGGCGCATTACCCGCCTAAGAGCGGAAGTAGATAGGATGTAGATAGGGAGTAACACCCGATGAGACCCGAATTAAGGTGGTAGAAAATAGGTGTTGGATGTAGAGTAAATAGGATTATGGGTATATTTGGGGGATGAATAAATTACTTTATCAAGACTTTAAAAGTTTTATTAATCGAGCGGTTATAATAATAGTGCTCATTTTAAATATTAGTTGTGATGACAATTCACAGAAACGATTCACAAAAACGTCTGAAAAGAAAATAGAGAAAACAAAAAAAAACGACATTGACACATCAATAACGCCTACTGAACTTTTCGAAATTGAGGACACTATAAACAAAAAAGATGATATTTTTGACTACACGAAAACGATTGAAGTAGAAGCTGTGATGAATCAGGTTGAGTTTATAGATTTAAATTTTTACAACATACTCGATTCATTAGTGAAATTTGAAAAAAAGTGTTTGAACTCAAATTTAGACGAACTTCATTGGACTTTCTTTAAAATAAATGAGAAGATATATGAATTTACAGCTCATAGTGATTTTGGAGGGGAATATTCAGGTTATACTACTATAGATAATACTCTTGTTTTTTTCAATACAGATGAACCTTCCCTTTATAAGAAAACCAATAAAAAAAGAGAGTTTCATTTCACAAATAAAAAATTTCCATATCCAGAAGACTATTCGGTTTGGATACTTAAATCAAAAAATGGAGAAATGAAAATATTAAAATCATATACATTGCCATGCGAATAAAATTTTTATCACATTAAAGACATAATGCCCTTCCACCACATAGAAACCCCACGTTTGCGCTTACGAAGTGTTAACGATGAAGAATATGTACATGTTTTAAACACTTACAGTGATGAAGATTTGGCTGCGTTTTTTAATCTTACATCTGCGGAAGAAATAAGCAAAGAACGTGCGCGGGCGGAGAAAGGTTTTGCTACGTTTAACAAGTCATTACTGTTGTTTTATTTAATAGATAAAACTACCGACAAAACCATTGGTTGGTGTGGTTATCATACATGGTACACGCAACACAACCGTGCGGAAATTGGCTACGTAATGAGCGATGAAAACGCCAGAAATAAAGGGCTAATGAGCGAAGCATTAAACGCTATTTTGCACTATGGATTTAACGACATGAATCTTCACCGAGTAGAAGCATTTGTGGGCAAAGAAAATGTGGCTTCGCTAAAGTTGATGAATGCCTTTGGCTTTAAACAAGAAGGTGTGTTGCGCGAACATTACTTTACCAATAACCGCCACGAAGATTCGTTGGTGTTTGGCTTGTTGAAACATGAGTTTAATTAACACATCCGTAACCACTACTTCGATTGGGCTCAGTACAAGTCTTATAATGGTGATGAACAAAAAATATCCATCACCTATTGCCAAAATAAATTTATTGCGTATATTTGCAGCCCATTAAACACAAACCGAGATGGCAAAAAAGACAAAAGGCAATAGAATTCAGGTAATTTTAGAGTGCACAGAGCACAAACAAAGTGGTGTAGCTGGGACTTCTCGTTACATCACGACTAAAAACAGAAAAAACACCCCTGATAGAATGGAGATTAAAAAATATAATCCTGTTCTTAAAAAGTACACCATTCATAAAGAAATTAAATAATTATTGAGTCATGGCAAAAAAAGTAGTTGCTTCGTTACAAAAAGGTGGTGGTAAACAACACACCAAAGTGATTAAAATGATTAAGTCACCAAAAAGTGGTGCTTATAGTTTTAAAGAAGAAATTGTACACAACGATAAAATCCAAGACTGGTTTAAAAAATAAACCCTGCTTTGGATTGATTGAATTTTAAAGCTTCTTCCTCAATGTTGGAAGGAGCTTTTCTAATTTTTATTCGGTAGATGAGTTGGTTTAAAAGCATATTTAGCAGCGATAAAAAAGAAGCATTAGACAAAGGTTTAGAAAAATCCAAAGCGTCTGTGTTTTCTAAATTGACACGTGCTGTTGCAGGTAAATCTACCATTGATGATGAAGTATTAGATAATTTAGAAGAAGTATTGGTGAGCTCTGATGTAGGTGTTTCTACCACCGTTAAAATTATCGAACGCATTGAAAAGCGTGTTTCAAAAGATAAATATTTAGGCACTTCAGAACTCAACACTATTTTGCGTGAAGAAATTGTCGCCATTTTAGACGAAAACAATTCTGTTGGCGATGCTAAAGAATTTGTAATTCCTAAAGTAGATGGTCCTTTTGTAATTATGGTGGTTGGCGTTAACGGTGTGGGCAAAACCACTACTATTGGTAAGTTGGCAAATCAATTCAAAAAACAAGGATTAAATGTGGTATTAGGCGCTGCTGATACCTTTAGAGCTGCCGCCATTGACCAACTAAAAATATGGGCACAGCGTGTAGATGTGCCTATTATTTCCCAGCAAATGGGTTCAGACCCTGCTTCTGTAGCGTTTGATACCTTGAAATCTGCTGTTGCCAACAATGCTGATGTAGTGATTATTGATACCGCAGGACGCCTACATAACAAAGTGGGCTTGATGAACGAACTGACCAAGATTAAAACTGTAATGCAAAAAGTGGTGCCTAATGCACCGCATGAGGTAATGTTAGTATTGGATGGTTCTACAGGGCAAAATGCTATTGAACAAGCCAAACAATTTACAGCAGCAACTCAAGTAACGGCTTTAACACTAACTAAATTAGATGGCACTGCCAAGGGTGGTGTTGTTATTGCGATTGCAGACCAATTCAAAATACCTGTTAAATATATTGGTGTAGGCGAAGGTATTGACCATTTGCAAGTTTTTAATAAATATGAGTTTGTTGATTCACTTTTTAGAAATAAGTAGGTTAGAATTTTAGAATTATAGAAGTTTAGATGGCTGATAAAAATTATTCCTTCGAGAATTTACAAGTGTGGCAAAAAGCTCATCAGTTCGTTTTAGCTATTTATGATATTACTAAAAATTTTCCTTCTAATGAAACTTATGCGTTGACCTCTCAACTTAAAAGAGCAGCCATGTCAATTCCTGCAAATATTGCAGAAGGTTTTGGCAGAAAAGGACAAAATGATAAAC
>JBKHVV010000128.1:0-3640 GCA_046569885.1 Bacteroidia bacterium | reverse complement strand
CCTTGATTAACCCCATTGAGAGCTATAGGAGTTGCAGCACCCGTGCAACCAATACCCTGGTACATTTCCACAGTAACAGAAGCTATACTTCCTATTCCTGTATCTGTCCATGTAAAACCATAGTCACCAGCACAGTTGTTGTAAAGGTTCCCAGTTCCACAGAAGTCTCCTTGATTGATCAACTGACCAATTGGAATGTCGTAAACGACTGTTTGCGCACTTATAAAAAGCGGCAAAGAAAGTAATAGTGTAAAAATTTTTTTCATTGTAATGTGTATTTTGTTTATGCTGTTAATCAAATAATGTACCAAGAGCCAAATATACAATTTTCTGCATAATTATTTCAATATTTCAACGCTTAGATAGATGTCTTCTATAGGAAAATCTGAAACGTTGGTTTTAACTTCAGCAATTCGGTCAATGACATCAAATCCGCTAGTTACTTCGCCAAACACGGTGTATTTTCCATCTAAATGTGGTGCGCCACCAACAGAAAAATAGGTATTTCTATGATGAGCAGGAATTGAAAAATGGTTTTCTTCTTCTTGTCTTTTCAATATTCTTTCGGTAAATTTATATCCTTGAACAAGGTAAAAGTTAAACGGACTAGAGTAACCATCTTCGCTGTTTTCTGGCACAGCCAGTGCCAACGCACCTCGTTTATGAATGTGGTGTTCTTTAATTTCGGGAGGAATTCTATACGTGCCAATTTCCCAAAATTTGAATTCTGTCTCTTCCGAATCAGAGTTTCCGCCTTGAATTACAAAGTGTTTCTTTACTCTGTAAAAAAAGGTGCTGTCGTAAAATCCTTTTTTAGTCAACATCACAAAACTTGCTCTGTGTAAAGGCGTATCATCGTATAGTTTTACATAAATATTTCCGTAGGTGGTTTTTATTACAGCTTTGGTTTCTGTATTTTCTTTGCCGTAGGCGGTTAGTTTTTCAACTGCGTTTTGGGTAGTTAGTTTATCACTTTTTTGTTTTTCAACCTTTTTTACTTCTACTTTTTGTGTGGGTTTAGTTTCTTTTTCTTGTTGTTCGGAACAAGAAAGTAGAAATAAAATACTTGCTATAACTAAAAAATACTTCATGACACGAAAATAAGAAAGATAACGATTAGCGGTAAAAAATAGCTTAGTCTTATTAGAACTATCCTTTCGTAACGTGGTTTTTCTTTAATCAGTAAGGGAATTAGTGGTAGTAAAAGAGGTATCATCAAAATGTTAAAGAAAAAATGCACAGAGTAAACATTTTTGTAAGCGTTTTGGTCAAAATATAGCGCGTAAAAACTTGATAAGAGCGGAGAGAAATGAAGTTCGTAGGTAGCATTTTTTCTTATTGGTGGAGGTGTTCCTTGTACTTGATAGCGTCTAAATTCATGCAGTCCTTTTTCAGATTGAAAATAATAATGAATTAAACTTAAATCGTTGGAATGTCGGCTCGAACTAGAAATTTCATAATAATCTTTTAGAAATCCGCTAACTTTTATTGGTTTTAAAAAATGGTCGAAAATGAGCAATAGTGCCATAATAAGGCTAAATACGTAGATAATTTTTGACGATTTATAGACAAATGAATTTTTGAAATCAAAAAATGCTTTTATTTCTTCAAGCTCTTCTATTTGCTTCCGTTTTTTTAGTATTTCTCTTGCTTTTTTAAGGCGCTCTTCTAAATCGTTTGCATTTTGTTGATAGCCGTTTGTTGCTGATGTTTTTTTGGTTCTCGAATCAGGATTAGTAAGCCATTCGTAGGCTTCGCAAATTTGTAAGAATTTAGTGTTTGCTTCAGGACTTTGATTTTTATCGGGATGATATTGCAGTGCCAACTGTCTAAAGGCTTTTTTTATGTCCTTATCAGTAGCATTTGGGCTAAGTTCTAAAATATTTAAATAGTGATTTTTCAACCAAACAAATATACAATTATCGTTGGTAAATGTTGCAAATCGTTTATGGCTTTGTATCTTTACGGAGATATTTATAAAACCATGAAGAACATATTTTTTGCATTTTCAGTTATTTTACTCTTTGCTTGTGAGCAAGATGCTTCGGACTTATCAGAAACCGTAAACGACCCTGTAAAGGATGAATTAGAAGCAGATAATTTACGTCTTAAACGAGAGTTGGAAGACGTAAAAACAGGCGTTGAAGACTATGCTTTGTACTTTAACGAAGTAAAGTCAAACCTTGATTCTATAAAGAAAGTTCAAGGCATTATTTCTACCAAAATTGATGGAGATGAGAAAATAGATAAAGCCGATTTGATTGAAGACATCAAGATGTTGGGTGAGTTGATGACCAAAAATCAAGAGCGCATCAATCAACTTAGAAGGTCTCTAAAAGCAGCTAATTTACAATCTTCAGAAATGGAGAAAATGATACTAAGTCTTACGGAAGAAGTAGCGCTTAAAAACATGGAAATTTACAATCTTCAACAAGAACTAGAAACTATTGATGCTGCTTATACAGAAGTGTTGGAAGCGTATCAGGAAAAGGTAGAAGAATTGGCTCAAACTACGCAAGAGTTGAACACTGCTTTTTTCACTTTTGGCACGTCTAAAGAATTGAAAGAAAATGGCGTAATTACTAAAGAAGGTGGCTTTATTGGCATTGGTAAAATGGATCGTTTGCGTGCAGATTTTAATAAAAAATACTTCACAGAGATTGATATCATGAACACTAGAAGTATTCCTTTAGGTGTTTCCAAAGCCGAAATTTTAACAACTCATCCTCAAGACAGCTATCAACTTATAGGCGAAAAGAATATTGAGCGATTGGAAATCAAGAAGCCAAAGGAATTTTGGTCTGTGTCTAAATACTTGGTTATTGTTGTAGAGTAGGTAGTAGCAAACAAAATTATGTTGCTTAAGCAATAAAATTTTTATATTTGCCGCTCAAAATTTGGTCGCGTAGCTCAGTTGGATAGAGCATCTGCCTTCTAAGCAGACGGTCAAAGGTTCGAATCCTTTCGCGATCACGATTACCATTTTATTAAAAACCGAAAACCCCTTATTTAATTGAAAATGAGGGGTTTTTTTTGTGATATCCGTATCGAAAACAACAGGGGTTCGTATCAACGAAACAAAAAAAGCCCCACATTTCTGCAGGGCTTAAAAACTAAAAACTATGAAAACTATCTTTTATGCATAGGCTCTGAAGAAACCGAAAGTTTCTTTCTTCCTCTCGCTCTTCTTGCAGATAATACTCTTTGACCATTTTTAGTAGCCATTCTGCTTCTAAAACCGTGCTTATTTCTTCTCTTTCTATTGGAGGGTTGGAATGTTCTTTGGCTCATCTTCTATCGTTTTAAAACCTATAAATAGGTACTTATTTTTTAAATGGACTGCAAAAATAATGCTTTTTTACTTATTAGCAAATTTTAGCACAAATTTTTCCATATTTACGTTACTATGACTTTTTATCGAATTTGTAATACTACCTTTGCCAACCCAAAAATAAGGCTTTTTAGTGAAGAAAGAGAACAATAAAAACCTAAAAATCAGCAAAGAGAGTTTTAAAAAGGCACTACGTATTTACGCCTTCATTTTGCCCTACAAAGGCACGTTTGCGCTTGGTTTCTTCTTTTTAGTGCTTTCCAGCTTAACCTCTTTGGCTTTCCCCATGCTTATTGGCGATTTGTTTGG
>JBKHVV010000127.1:0-3770 GCA_046569885.1 Bacteroidia bacterium | reverse complement strand
AGAAAAAAAATCTCCAAATCCTATTTCCATTTTATCCATCGTTCCGAATGACGAAGAAGCAGAAATGAACATTATAAAATCAAGAAACAAACTTGAAGAATATGTAAAACAGGCTTCGGCAACAGAGATAAAAGCGAACATTATTACGGCTATTGACCATAATATTTCTAGCGGTATTGCACGCACTTCACGTGAAATAATGGCAGACATTATCATTATTGAATGGCAAAACAAAACCAACTTTTTTGATAAGTTGATGGGAGACAAAATTGAAACCATCATCAATAAAGTTGATAAAACCATTTTGATTTGTGATTTCAAAACACCTTTAATTTCTTCAAAGCGCATTGTACTTATATCTCCACCACTATCTGAAAAAGAAAACGGTTTTGATTTGTGGCTCAAAAAAGTTACCAAACTTTCAAAAGAATTAAGTATTCCTATGGTTCATTACGGAGACAGTAAAACGCAAGAAAACATTACTTCAAGAATGAAAGTAAGTGGCTATACGACACCTATAGAATTTAAAGCTTTTAATGATTGGGAAGACTTCTTAATTTTATCAAGAGAAATAAATGCAGATGATTTAATTGTGTTTATTTCATCAAGAAAAGGTTCTGTATCGTACATTAATGTTTTAGAAGCGATACCTGTTAAACTGAATAAGTTTTTTGAAAGAAATAATAAGGTTTTAGTTTATCCTCAACAATATGAAAGTGCTGAATTTGATAACGACTTTGAGGATATTTCATCGGGAACAATTACCAAAGGTATTGAGAGTATTTCTAAACAAATTCAAGGCTTATTTAGAAAAAATAAAAAAGATAATTAGAAGTAGGCTCTCACCTGCACACCACCAAAATGTACGGCTTTATTTTCGGGTGATTTACGTCCGTTGTAATTGAGCATGAGTTGTAAGTTTTTTGCTACTTTTCGCTGCATAGATAAACTCCACGTGTAGTTCTCTCCTATTTTTAATCCTTCCAACATTTCAAATTCTAAAGGTGTGTTGTTCTCACCATCAAAACGATTTTCAATGCGGTTAAATTCTAATTGAAACAAACCCTTGTTTTCTGAGTTTATTTTAACGGTTGTGCCAACGGTAAATACTTGTGCTTTCTCACTTCCGTAAGGTTCTTTATTATTTTTTTGGTCTAATGATGAATGTATTTCTGCTCTGAATTTTGTGTTGGGTTGAAATGAAAAACGCGCATTTCCTTCTTGCGTGTAAATGCTGTAATTACGTTGTTTCGTAAACTCCGAAAGGTTTAATTTATCATCAACCAAAGCGCCTAAATTCAACTCGAACTTTCTTAAAAAATTAAAGCGTGTGCGCACTTCGTGTCCTACTACATTTCGCGTATCAAAGCCGCTTGTAAGCAACAATTTACTTCCTGTATTTTGATAGGTATATTCTGCTCCAAACTTAGAACCAGAGCGATTTATGAATAAAATATTTCTTAGCGATGATGATAATGAAGAAAGCGCAACATCTTCTACATCATAAAAAAACGGGTTGTATAGTTCGTTGCTAAAATCTCCATTCGTTTTGCGTGTAGTTGTTATGGATGTTTGATTGGCAATTTTAGACAATGCTCTTCCGTAAAATTTATTTACATCCACAAACTGCGATGGATTTAACGACATCACATACGAAAACTGATTGTTGAACACTTTTACAAACTCGTTGGAAGGTGTAAACACACGGATAAAGCGTGCTTGATCAGAAAATTGAGCGATTTCAAATTCGTTTAAGTCTTTTACATTGTCTTCGTTGTAATCTACCCATTGGTAGTTTCCTTGACCTGGCAAAACTTCTAAATAAACGAACTGTAATTTTTGTTCTAAGCCCGTTCCTATTTCGTAATACACATTTAGATTTAAACCACCTTTAAACCAATTGGCACCATAGTCAACTCTACCAACAATAGTATTTTCGGGCTTTACAGTTATTAAAGTAGAATCTAAAATTTTTAATTCGCGATACTCTAAACGTGTCTTTACTAAATTTTTATAGTCTTTATTGTAGCCATATTCAAACCCAAAACTATTGGCTTTTGCAGTACCTAAAAAGGCATCATTTTTGGCGACATTATCTAAGCGGTCTTTGTAAAAAACACCTACTGAATGATTCGCTGTATCGCTTGTTTTTACGAATGCTTCCCAAGCATAAAAATTATAACTTTTGATTTTAAGTGTGTCGGTAAACTTATCTCTAAACTCGTTAAATTCGGTTTCGTCTTTATATCCAAGAGTTAGCTTTCCAAAGGTTTTATCCAAATGAACTTTGTGCCTGTAAAACGAAGTATTGTCTAACGATTGCGAAGTAAGATAGCTTCCTTTGTAATTAGCCGTATGGTCGTTACGTTTGTGGTCAATGTTCAATGCTTGTTTCATTCCATTAAATATGGTGTCAGCATTGTACAAACTCGAACTTAGCAACAATTTTGTTCCTTTAGAATTATTTACGCCAACAAAGGCATTTCCTAAAAGTTGCTCTTGGTCCATTAACAGCCCTTGAATATTCCAGTTTCGTTCAAATTCAACTTCACGAAAGCGTTCAATAAAGACAAATTCTTGTTGAATAAATTCCACATCTGCTCCATAATTCATATACCATGTATTGGTCGGAATATTTTGCTTTAAATCTTTTACAAAGCCCATTTTTCCTGCAAAAGCAATGTCATCTTCAGAGTCAATATCAGAGAACATATTCAGGTCGTTGTTGCTCATGGCACCTTCACCAAACACTTTAATCCCATTATCAAATTTATACGCAAGATTTGTGGTAAGCATTTGCGTTTTTTTAGGAGAAGTCAACAAAATAATCGGTTCAAATTGTCCTTTTTTAAGGATTTGTCCATTGAGTGTATCGGGTTTTATCCATTTATATACACGTCCTAAAGCCGAGAATTGGTCTTCAATATAGTTGCCATTTCCTACACCAACATCACTAAAATTGAGTTGGTATTTTGCCACTTCTGCATTGCTGCTAAACACATACACTTCATGCCCCAATGAATCTACTTTTCTGTAAAAAATGGAACTGTTGTTAAAGTTTCCTGTTGAATCAACTCCAGAAAAAACCATTTTAGAAAAATCATCGCCTGCTTCAAATAAAGTGCGAATTTTCGCGGTATCTAAATCAATTTGCAAGGGTTGGTTTTTACTATCTTGTTCAGAAAAAAATCGAACTGAAGCATCCAATTTTTTAGAAGAAAAATCTTGCGAAAAATCTACCATAGAGCGCACGTAGTTTTTATCAGAATATTGAAATTCCACGACAATTCGCTTGTCTTTCGTAATCATTTGGCGTGGTGTAAAAATGATTTGCGCCAAATTGTAATCCATAATGTAATCGTACTCTTGACCTCTTCTGAGTTCAACACCATCAATAAACACGCGCTCTGTGCCTGCTAAAATGACAATAAAACGTTCGTTATCTGCTCCCGAAAGTTTGTAAGGTCCTTGATTTCCCTCAACACCTTGAATGATATTCCGTGCATACTTACCTTTTGAAACCGCCACACCAGCAGTAGTTTTTACCAAGGCAGAATCGCCCATAAACGACTTTTTGAGTTGCTGTTCGTAAAAAGCACCTTGTCCGCGTTTGTTGTATTTTAAATAGTTTGAACGTTGCGAATTAAGCCAAATATCGCCCGCTGTCAATTTTCGTTCATCGTTAAATAATTGAATGTACACTTGGTCAAAATCTTGTAATTGCTGCGTATTTCCTTGTGGTTGAATAGGAATATTATCATCTGTAATGG
>JBKHVV010000126.1:0-3816 GCA_046569885.1 Bacteroidia bacterium | reverse complement strand
ATAATGATGGAAGTATGGCATACAATTGGATACGTAGCGGAACAACCGAAGGAACAGATGATGACTGTAATGAACCTTACGATGATCCACAAGTAGATCCAACCGAAAACCTTGAAAACATTCTGAACGGAACATGGTCGCCATTTGCCGCAGCTGCCGCAGGTAATTGCTATGGATATGCCTTAGGTGCTGAACAAAAAACTGCTCAAACCCAAGCAAAAATAAGTGGTTTAACAAGCGTTGACATTGTATTAACAAATGACAAGTCAAAGTGGACACGCGCGGCTGTTATTGAAATGCAAGCGGATCCAACCTTAGCCAACAATATTAGTAAAGGTAGAATTAAATCTAAAAAACCATCGGTTGATAAGGAAGGAAGAGATGTAAACGATGCTGGTTATAATGCAGCAGAAGGTGATTTTAACGGAGCACAACCTATGGGTATGGGGTGGTTTCCAGGCTATGCCATTAACGTGAATACAGGCGAACGCATGAGCATTGCCTTTGGAGAAGATCGTTGGGCAGGCGCAAGTAATGGTAATGATATGCTATGGAACCCAAGCTCTGACTTTTCAAATTACGGTGGTATGCACTACATTTTTGTGTTCAAAAACGAATCCTACATATCATCTGCTCGAACTCCTATTTATGATGAAGGACAATACCTATATACTGCGCTTAATGAAACATCTGCCTCTAAGAGAAATAACTTGTGGAGAACCTGTGCTTGGATAGGCGCACCACTTCTGCAACAAGGACAGGAATTAATGGCTACAGACGTTAGAATCAAGCTAAGGGTTTCTGAACCATATGAAAGATTCTCTACAGACCTAACAGCAGCGCAAGATACTTCTGATTTTACGAATAGTTCCAACAAATGGTTTCCGTTATATTCGTTTAATACAGCAGATTTAGCTCACGAAGAAAATAACTTAGACTCTGCTAAGTCAGCATTAGATAGAATAAACATCGTGCCTAATCCATACTATGCGTATTCTGAGTATGAAGAATCACGCCTTGACAATAGGGTGAAAATTATAAACCTTCCGCAAACATGTACCATTAACATCTACAACGTAGCCGGAAATTTAGTTAGAACCTTTAAAAAAGACAGTGAAATTACTTTTGTAGATTGGGATTTAAAAAATCACAAATTGGTGCCAATTGCCAGCGGAATGTATATTATACATATAGATGTTCCAGGTGTTGGAGAAAAAGTAATTAAATGGATGGGCGTAATGCGAACCCCAGATTTAGAAAACTTATAAAAAAATTGTTGCAAAAAATTCGTTTATGATGAAGATATCGAAAAATAGAATACTAACAGTAGCCATACTAGCTTGTGCTTTTTACTCGTTCGCAGGAAACGAAGACAGAGCAGGTTCTGCAGGAGGCACACAACTCTTGATAAACCCATTTGCGCGTTCTTCAGGATGGGCAAACGCAGGTTCTGCCTCTGTTATTGGCTTAGAATCGCAATTTATGAACATTGCAGGATTGGCTTATGCTGATAAAACAGAGCTAACCTTTGCCAGAACCAACTGGATGGGAAGCTTATCAGGCGTGGGAGTTAACAATTTTGGTTTAGCCCAAAGAATAAGCGACAATAGTGTATTAGCCGTATCTGTAATGTCAGTGAATTTTGGTGATATTCCAATTACCAATTACGATAACCCTGAAGGCGGTATAGGAACATTCAGCCCGATATTTAATTTGTTTTCGGTAGGTTATGCTAAGTTGTTTTCAGAAACCATTTCTGGGGGAATTAACATCAAAATAATTTCTGAATCCATAGCAAACGTAAAGTCACAAGGTGTTGCTGTTGATGCTGGCGTTCGCTATGTTACAGGAGAAAACGATAACATCAAATTTTCAATTTCATTGAAAAACGTTGGACCTGCTATGAATTACTCTGGTGATGGACTTTCAATTGAAACGGTTAATCCTGTTACGGGAATAAACTCAACAACACAACAAAGAGCTCAAAAATATGAGCTACCATCTCAACTTATCGTTGCTGGTGCGTACGACTTTATTATGGGAGAGCACCATAAACTTACACTTGCAGGCTCTTTCGTTTCTAATGCATTTGCCAAAGACCAATTTGGAGGAGGGTTAGAATACAGATTTCAAACAGAAAAAGCGGTTTTAACCCTTAGAGGTGGCTTACTTTACGAAAACGCGATGTTCAACGTAGAAGAAACCAAAACAATAAACAGCGGACCAACCGCAGGAATTTCATTTGATTTTCCCATGGGTAAAAATGGCACTTTGATAGGTATTGATTATGCTTATCGCACTACAAATCCATTTGGTGGCGTTCACACAATTGGTGCAAGAATCAACGTAAAATAATTTTTTTTATATTTGTATTGGTCAAGGAGAGAGTCCCGCTTGCGGGATTCTCTTTTTTTGCGTACATTAAACACGATTATTATGTCAGTAAATTATTACACAGAAGAGGGCTTACAAAAGCTAATGGACGAGTTAAAACAACTTCAGTCTGTAGAGCGCCCTAAAATATCTCAACAAATTGCAGAAGCAAGAGATAAAGGCGATTTATCGGAAAATGCCGAATACGATGCCGCTAAAGAAGCACAGGGTTTGCTCGAAGCTAAAATTTCTAAATTGAAAGAAAAATTAGCCAATGCGCGCATCATCAACGAATCGGAGTTAGACAGCTCTAAGGTTACCATTCTTTCTAATGTAAAGGTTAAAAATCTTAACCTAAAAAAAGAGTTTACCTATACTATCGTTCCTGAAAATGAAGCCAACATTAAGGAATTTAAAATTTCCATCGAATCTCCAATAGGCAAAGGATTGTTGGGTAAAAAAGTAGGCGATGTTGCCGAAATACAAGTGCCTAATGGCATTATAAAGTTTGAAATTCTTAAAATTTCTCTTTAGTGGCATCTATTTTTACCAAAATAATTAACCGAGAAATACCTGCTTACATCATAGCTGAAGATACTCATTTTATTGCATTTTTAGACATTATGCCATTGGCTATTGGGCACACATTGGTAGTTCCTAAAAAAGAGGTGGATTATATTTTTGATTGCGATGATGAGTTACTTTCTAAAATGCTTATTTTTTCAAAAAAAGTAGCTAAAAAAATAGAAAAAGGTATTCCTTGTAAGCGTATAGGTGTTGCCGTTATTGGTTTAGAAGTGCCACACACGCACATTCACTTAGTGCCTTTGAATAGTGTTGGAGACATCAACTTTTCTCGCCCAAAACTAACATTATCAAAAGAGCAACTCCAAGAAATTGCCGATAGAATAAATTTAGGTTAAATTTTGGATTTTAGCAATTCTTATCAATAACCTTACAGATTTCTTCTAAGGAAACACCAAGTGCTTTTGCTATAAGATAAAGCGTATAAATGGTGGGTGTGGTTTTAGCGTTTTCTATCAATTCAATATGTTGCTTGTCTTTACCGCAACGCAGCCCTAACTCTGATTGAGACAGCTTAGCATTTTTTCTAATACGCCTAACATTTAGGCCTATTTGGGCAGATAATTCTTTTTTTGAGAAAATATTTTCGTCCTGTTGGTGCAACAGGACTAATCTCTATGTTGTTGAAAAAAATAAAGTCATAATATATTATGATTTTTAATAATTATTTCATAACATTGCCTTGTCTTTAAAAACATCGCGCGAAATAGAAAAGACAAAAAACAATTAGTATTAACCAATTAAATTACAAAACAAAATGAAAAAAATTACCTTAAGTGCCGTAGCACTATTTGTAGCCGCATTATCGTTTAATGTTGCTGCGCAAGACAATGCAGAAAAAGTAAAAGAACGCATTAT
>JBKHVV010000125.1:0-3829 GCA_046569885.1 Bacteroidia bacterium | reverse complement strand
GGCAAGAATACTGGCGAAAGAATAAAACATTCAAGACCTATAATCCTGACGATAGAGAATTTAGCACCTCCACTTCGGGGAGGTTGGGAGGGGCTCCCTATTATGTCTTAGATATGTTCCCTTACCCATCCGGAGCGGGTTTACACGTAGGACATCCACTAGGATATATTGCCTCAGATATTGTTGCGCGTTACAAACGCCACAAAGGGTTTAATGTGTTGCATCCAATGGGCTACGATTCCTTTGGTTTACCTGCCGAGCAGTACGCCATTCAAACAGGTCAACACCCTGCCATTACTACCGAACAAAACATTGCGCGCTATCGCGAGCAGCTAGATAAAATTGGTTTTTCATTCGATTGGGACAGAGAAGTGCGTACCTCTAACCCCGATTATTACAAGTGGACGCAGTGGATATTCATTCAACTTTTCAATTCTTGGTACAATCCCGAAACCGATAAAGCAGAACCGATCTCTACTCTAATAGAAACTTTCAACCTTCAACCTTCAACCTTCAACCTCAATGGAGTTGAAAAGCGTTGGGATGAACTTTCAGAAAAAGAACAGTCTGATATTTTGATGGATTATCGCTTAGCATACTTGGGCGAAGCTTACGTAAACTGGTGTCCTGCATTGGGAACAGTATTGGCCAACGATGAAGTAAAAGATGGTGTTTCAGAACGTGGTGGACATCCCGTTGAGCGCAAATTGATGAAACAATGGAACATGCGCATAACAACTTACGCAGAGCGTTTGTTGAATGGCTTAGATACTATTGATTGGACAGAATCACTCAAAGAATCGCAACGCAATTGGATTGGTCGTTCCGAAGGAACGAGTTTAAAGTTTAAAGTTCAAAGTTCAAAAGGTGTTATTGAAGTTTTCACAACACGTCCCGACACCATTTTTGGTGTATCCTTTTTAACGCTTGCGCCAGAACACGAGTTGGCAAGTAGCATCACTACACCTGAGCAAAAACAAGCGGTTGAAGAATATGTGGTAAAAGCAAAAAACCGTAGCGAACGCGAACGCCAAGCAGATGTAAACACCATTTCGGGCGTGTTTACTGGTGCGTATGCCGAGCATCCATTTAGTGGTAAGCAAATTCCTATTTGGGTGGGCGATTATGTATTGGCAGGTTATGGCACAGGCGCTGTAATGGCGGTTCCTGCGCACGATGAACGCGATTACAAATTTGCCAAACATTTTGGTTTAGATATTCCAATAGTTGTGTCCCCCTTTGAAGGGGGCAAGGGGGATGATGAACACACCCCTAACCCCTCTCAAGAGGGGAATGCCTACTCCGCCAAAGAAGGCAAGCTCATCAACTCCGACTTTTTGAATGGATTGGAAGTGAAAGAAGCCATTAAAAAAGCGATTGAAGAAATTGAAAAAAAGAATTTAGGTAAAGGCAAAACCAACTACCGCTTACGTGATGCCGTGTTTGGTCGCCAGCGCTATTGGGGTGAGCCCATTCCTATTTATTATAAGCGTGTTGGCGAAGATTTAATTCCTTGTGCGGTTGATGAAAAAGACTTACCAATAGTACTTCCTGAAGTAGATAAATACTTGCCAACAGAAGATGGCGACCCACCTTTAGCCCGTGCTAAAAATTGGTCGTATTCTCCCCCTTCGGGGGAGCTAAAGGGGGCTCTTGAAACCACCACCATGCCAGGTTGGGCGGGTAGTAGCTGGTATTTTTTACGCTATATGGACCCTAAAAACACCAACGCATTTGTAAGCAAACAAGCAGCCGATTATTGGCAACAAATTGACTTGTACATGGGTGGTTCGGAGCACGCCACAGGGCACTTGCTGTACTTCCGTTTTTGGACAAAATTCTTAAAAGACTTGGGTTACATTTCTATTGAAGAACCTGCGAAGAAATTGATTAATCAAGGGATGATACAGGGGAATTCTGCTTTTATAAATTTAGTTTTCCCACAAGTAAAAACAACTATCCCATTACAAGATGAAGTTAAAGTTGATAAGAATAAAATTTCAAATTTAACCCAAGCTTCAAACGCGATTATTATTTCTACTGAAGTAGCCGAAGAAATAAAACGAACTAATAAATCTGAAAAATTAGATAAGTATTTTACAGACAATTTTGATTTAAATGTGGTGGAGATAAATTACTCAAGAGAGAATTTATTTGTTGACCAAATTAGTATAGACTTTGTTTTTAATGGGAACAAATTAGACATATTTAAATTAAACAACTGGGCAACAAAACCACAATACAAGCGTGTTGATATATTGGATATAGACGACAATAATGTTTTTTGGGAAGTAGAAAAAATGTCCAAATCCAAATGGAATGTAGTAAATCCAGATGACATTGTAGAAAAATACGGAGCAGATACTTTGCGCATGTACGAAATGTTTTTAGGCCCGTTAGAGCAAAGCAAACCATGGAATACCAACGGAATTACAGGCGTTCATAATTTTCTAAAAAAACTATGGAGATTGGTAACAACCGCCCTTGAGCAAGAAAAAGTCTCCCCTAATGGGGGAGATTTAGAGGGGGCTTCCAAAGACGAACAAAAAATTTTGCACGAAACCATCAAAAAAATTGCGTGGGATATTGAGAATTTTTCGTTCAACACGTCTATCAGTCAGTTTATGATTTGCGTGAATAAACTCACCGAACTAAAGTGCAACAAACGTGAAATTTTAGAACCGCTACTAATTTGTTTATCGCCTTATGCACCTCACATTTGCGAAGAATTGTGGCAGCGTTTAGGTCATCCAGAGAGCATTGAGTTTGTGCCATTCCCGCAACACAACGAAGCGTATTTGCAAGACGATAGCCACAACTATCCCATTTCCATCAACGGTAAAGTGCGCGTCAATTTGGAGTTTCCGTTAGATACGCCTCAAGAGGTTATCCAAGCAGAAGTGCTAAAGAATGAAATAGTACAAAAATGGCTCGAAGGCAAGCTACCCAAGAAAATCATCATCGTACCCAAGAAGATTGTGAATGTAGTGGTGTAGCGCTATTGGTTAACTATGCTAACCAAAAATAAAGGGAAAAATCTGCCTCTTCCTCTGTGAATGGTTAGGGAAGAAAAATTTTCAGATGTGCTGAAACTACCATTAACAAATCGAGAAACGAGAACATTTCCTTCAATTGTTGTAACAAAACCTTCTTCAGAGTAATTTACAGAGGTAATTTCAATATTCATTCTGTTTTCTTTTGCTTCCGAAAGAAGTTTTTTGAGGTCTTCTTTTTTCGTTTGCTTATCTATTTTTATTTCGTAAGCAGGAACAGAATACTCAATTGCAGCAACAACAGCTACTACAACGGCAATAATAAGTAATACTTTTTTCATTTTTTATAGGTTTTTGTTTAGACAATATTAAATCAAAATTTTTATAACAACAAAAAAACCCAGTTAGTTTGCTGGGTTTTTTAAGGCGATGTAATTTAGGTATTACATAGTTACAGCTTCACCGCAAGTAACTGAAGTTACATTGAACTCACAGTCAACCACAGCAGAACCAACTACTTCTACTATTTGAATACAAACTTGGTTTGGAGGACATGGAGAAACTCTGTAAAACGTGATTGTTCTGTTCATGTTTCCGAAACCACCATCGATGTCATTACAGATGAAATTTTCTTCGACAGCTGCATTTGCATCACCAACAGCACCACATTCTTGACTTACAGCAGCTTTTGCAACAGCAATAGCTCTTTTTTCGTCATTGTCGTTTGCACTTGTGAAAGCAGAAGATACAGTAACCACTGCAGCTAAAGCTAAAATTGAAAATACTTTTTTCATTTTTTTTGTAAAGATTTTATTTGGTTTTTATTTATTTCGGGC
>JBKHVV010000124.1:0-3871 GCA_046569885.1 Bacteroidia bacterium | reverse complement strand
GTTTTAGCACGTTTTGACCTGCACCATACATGGCATCGTACGCTAAACGCAATCCGCTTTTCTTAATCAATTCAAGGTCGAAGTTCTTTTTTACATGCTCTACGTAGAGTGTTTCTAAGTCAACATATTCGACCATTCCTTGATTTACCAAGTCTTTAACAGAAACCGACAAATCTACAGAATGTGTATCGGGGATGATGTCTTCAATTTCTTGTACTTTGTCTGGGGCTAAAGGTCCACCAAAATGTGCTTTTAATTTGTAACCATTGTACGATGGTGGATTATGACTTGCGGTAAGCACTACGCCTAAAGCGGTTTTGTAATGATTTGCCCCAAGAGAAACCATGGGTGTTGATACAAATCCTTTTGCCAATAATACTTTAATGCCGTTGGCTGCAAATACTTTGGTAGCGGTTTCGGCAAACAACTCACCTGCAAAGCGGCAATCGTGTCCTATAACTACGGTATGGTTGTCGTAATTTTTCTTTAGCCATTGTGCGGTAGCAACGCTTACACGTGCTACGTTTTCTACGGTAAACTCTTCTGCGATGATGGCTCTCCAACCGTCTGTTCCGAACTTAATTTTTGTCATGTTCTATCGTTTAATATTTCTTTTGTTTAATGCTCTTTGGAACTCACGTGCGTATATCATGTGTTGCGCGTAAGAAGTCGCAAAGTTATGATATCCTGAGAAATCGGGCTTGGCGCACATGTATAAATAGTTATGTTGTTCTGCATTTAGGACAGCGTCTAGGGCGCTAATCTCTGGTAAATTGATTGGTCCGGGTGGTAAACCAGCATATTTGTAGGTGTTGTAAGGTGACTCTACATCTTTATCAACATTGAGCACTCTATTGATAGAAAAATTTCCTAAGGCAAAAATTAAGGTTGGGTCTGATTGCAAAGGCATGCCCACACGAATGCGATTTAGGTATAAGCCCGCAATGCGTGGTTGTTCATCTCTTCGTCTTGATTGCTCTGCTTGAACGATGGAAGCCAATATCGCTACTTTTGATTGCGAAAGCCCCTTCTCAACAGCTTTTTGTTTACGCTCCTCATTCCAAAATTTCTTATATTCATCTGCCATGCGCTGCATCAACTCTTCGGCAGAAGTATTCCATTGCATCCGATAAGTATCAGGAAGAAACATCGTCAACACCGTTTCTGGAGTAAACCCATATTTGCTTACAAATGACTCATCGTTGAGTAAATTAAGGATTTCTTCTTCGGTGGCTTCAATGTTTTCGGCTAATTGTTTTGCTAGTTCGTGCTTGAGGCGAATGGTGTTAAAGGTAACGCTTACTTCTTTCCGTCCGTAGCCACCACGCAGCTCGGTGATGATATCTTTGTTGGTCATACCACTCATCAATACGTATTTACCCGCTACTACTTTAGATCCAATATAATTCATGCGAGAAGCAACGAACTTTATTTGATCAATGTCTCTTACATAGCCGTCTTCCAAGATTTTGAAAACATCTTCTTGGGTAGAATTTGAAGGAATAAAGAGGTCTTTTTTAGCATCATCAAAGGTTGTATTGGCTTTGTATGCCCACATGTAGAGTTTAATGTTTGGGTACGCCACATAAATTCCAACGCCCAATCCAACCAAAAGGAGTATTCTAATGAGTTTTCTAAACATTCATTAATTGTAAAAATAGTTCATTTTTAAAGCCTTGCGGAGTGCGTATCCATTGGTGTTTGTTGCCTGTTATGGTAAAACCTCTGCCTTTAAATAGGGCAATGCTTTCGTTGTTGTCTTCTAAAATATTGCAAAATAAAGCGTTGAGCAATAAATGATTGAAGGCGTAATCAATCAACAACTCTAAAGCCTCTTTGGCGTAGCCCTTGCCACGTTGGGCAGTATCGGCAATAAGAATACCTACGCCAGCACGTTGATGAAAGCTGTCGTAATCGAACAAGTCTATTGTTCCTAATGCCTTACCATCTAAAGATTCTATGATGAAACGCACCTGTTTTACCAAGTGTAAATCCTGTGCAGAGTTGACGTATTTGTCAATCAAATGCTTGGAGAAAGGCAACAACGTACTGCTTACCTTCCAATTTTCGGGGTTATTTTCCCACTTGAAAATAAGCTCGGCATCGGCAGGTTCGAGGGTGCGTAAGTGTATTTTTTCTCCTTTAAGCATGGCTGAGTTGTTGTATGCGTTGGTAAACTTCTTCGAGGGTATAAACCCTTATTGAGTAGGTATTATTGTCTAATTTTAAATGTATGGAATAAATTCCTTCGGTCTGTTCTTTTATTGTATCTAATAGATTAAATATTAACTTTACTTGATTTGAATTAATATTTTGGTAATCATTAAAATATAATTTTATCGGACTTAAGCAGGTTTCTTCTTTATCGCGGTCAAAGGTAAACTTAGAAAAGGACTTTTTCAAGTCGTTTGCATTAATAGTAAATGATGTTTTGACAAACAAAACAGGCGTTTGTTTTTGAGTGATGTACTTCCAAAAGACAGAAAAATCTTCTGCTATTTTAGTGCCTGACACTCCATGAGAGAAAAACAAACCATTGCACAACATGGCAATGTGAGGTGGTGTTTTGTCGGGATGCATGAGCAAAATGTAGTTACCTTGCTGTAAAAGCTCTTTGGTAGCGGGTTGAATGTTATGAAAGGTGTAATCAGACATTAAGTGAAACTTATTCGCCTAATTCGTTAAGAATTTGTGTGATTTGATTTTTATTAGTTGGTAGATAATTAGTTGCCACATCCAAAGTTATTTCATAATCAACACCAAAATATTCGTGTGAAATTTTATTGCGCAACGAATACATCTCGTTCCAAGGCACGTCTTTATATTTTTCTTTTACAAAGGTAGGAACGCTTTTTGCAGCTTCTCCAATAACTTCGAAGTTTCTTATATATCAATATCGCTTTGATCCGTTTCAGAACCTTCTGCGTAAGAGCCAAAAATGCCTATTTCTTTCATAGAATATTCATCTCTTAACTTTGGTTTTAGTTCCTTCAATTTTTTTAGCACCTGTTCTTTTGCGGTCATACAGCAAATATACAAACTATTTCTGTAAAGAATTAATCTCGTAAAGAGGTATTAATGCCCTAACAACTCCTCTGTTAATTTCGCAAAATCAATCCCATCAAAATTTCCAGAGCTCATCATGAGCAAATTTTTATTGTGCCACTGGTGTTGCTTTAGTTGTTGTACCAACGCTTCAGAATCGGTAAAAATGGTAACATTATCCGAAGCAAAGGCTTCTTTAACTTGTTGCGGAGACAATGCTTCTAAACGCTTATGCTCTATAGTGTGAGGATTAAAATACACATAGGCCTCATCGGCATTTGCCATGCTGTTTTCGTATTCTTGCAAAAAGGTTTTGTTCAAACTACTAAAGGTGTGTAACTCCATACACGCAATTAATTTTCGGTTAGGAAATTGGTCTTTCACTGCTTTGGTAGTGGCTTTTAACTTTGATGGCGAGTGCGCAAAATCTTTGTACACCACGCTGTGTTCTGTTTTCTTTACCAACTCCAAACGCTTGCTCGCGCCTTTAAAGGTTTGTATGGCTTCATAAAATTGCGCATCGCTTATGCCCAATTCTTTCAGTACCAAACGTGCTCCGTTTAGGTTTTGCAAATTGTGTTCTCCAAACACTTGAATGGCTACTTCACCAGTATTAGTTTTCAAATAAGTAGTTCCATTCTCCACTCTGTAAGCATGTGTTGTGTAAGGAATTTTACCAATATCTGCCCTACCCTTTTCCGAAACGTGTTTTACATTTTCATCGTTTTCGCAATAAATAATTTTTCCGTTGGGCTCAATCAAATTCACAAAAATTTGAAACTGCTCTACGTAATTTTCAAACGTAGGAAACACGTTGATATGGTCC
>JBKHVV010000123.1:0-3979 GCA_046569885.1 Bacteroidia bacterium | reverse complement strand
GTGTGTTGTGCAGCAGCTCACGCTTGTTTAGAAGTGTTGGTAGATGATGGTGTAGTAAAAGATGTAGAGCAAAAAGGTGCATTATTAGAATTACTCATTCAGCATAACAAAATAAAACAAATACGCAGAGCAGGATTGATGTTTGCTATCGAAATGGAAAACGAAGAAATAGTTTTTCAAGTAGTAAAAAAATGTCAAGAAAAAGGACTCTTGAGTTTTTGGTTTTTATCCTGTCCCGAAAGTTTTAGAATTGCGCCACCGCTTATTGTTACTACAAAAGAAATACAACAAGCTGCTAAAATAATTGTAGAAAGCATTAATGAGTGCTCCTAACCATATCATTTTGTATGATGGCTATTGCGAGTTGTGTAGTCGCTCGGTGCGCTTTGTCATAAAACGCGACCAACAAAAGCAATTCACGTACATTCCTTTACAATCGGATGACGGAAAAGCACTATTAAAACTTCATAACATTGAACACATTTCAGACAATACGTTTGTGTACATTTATGATAACAAAGCGTATGTAAAATCAACAGCAGCGCTAAAAGTGTGCAAAGAATTAAAGGGTATGAAATGGCTTTCTACTTTTTTCATCGTTCCAAAATTCATTCGTGATTTTGTGTACAGCATAGTAGCTAAATACCGCTACAAATGGTTTGGAAAACGTGAGGAGTGTTTTTTGTCGTAAATTACTTACTCTTCGGATTCGCAAACAACTTAACATCTGAACCAGTAATGTCTTTTTCGCAGAGAATGAGTAAGCGTTCTATCATGTTGCGTAGTTCACGAATGTTACCTGTCCAATCAATGTTTTGCAATTCTTTAATGGCATCTTTAGTGAGTTTTTTAGGCGTCATGTTTTGCTCTTCGCAAATTTTTTCGATGAAATAATTGGAGAGTAATTCTACATCTTCTTTACGTTCGTTGAGTGATGGCACATGAATAGGAATAACATTTAAACGATGGTATAAATCTTCTCTAAAGTTGCCTTTATCAATCTCTTCGCGAATGTTTTTATTCGTAGCAGCTATTATACGCACGTTTACCGAAATATCTTTGTTCCCGCCTACACGTGTAATTTTATTTTCTTGCAAAGCGCGTAACACTTTTGCTTGTGCAGATTGACTCATATCGCCAATTTCATCTAAGAATAAGGTACCGCTATCCGCTTGTTCAAACTTTCCGGTGCGCTGATTTATAGCAGAAGTAAACGCTCCTTTTTCATGTCCGAACAATTCACTTTCTATGAGTTCTGATGGAATTGCAGCACAATTAACTTCTACAAATGGTGCAGCATTTCGGTTGCTTAATTCGTGCAACTGACGTGCCACCAATTCTTTTCCAGATCCATTTCCGCCTGTAATGAGCACACGTGCATCGGTAGCGGCAACTTTTTCTATCATTTGTTTGATGTTTTTGATAGATTTTGATTCGCCAATAATTTCGGTAACTTTTGATTTATTGATTTTTCGTTTTAGAACTTTGGTTTCTTCTACCAAAGAAAGTCTATCCATTGCATTGCGAATGGTAACTAAAATGCGATTTAAGTCCAATGGTTTTTGGATGAAATCAAAAGCGCCTTTTTTGATGGCATCAACAGCGGTCTCAACATTTCCATGCCCAGAAATCATAATTACAGGTACATCTATGCCTTGCGAAATGATTTTGTCTAATACCTCCATACCATCAGTTTTAGGCATTTTGATGTCGCATAAAATAATATCGTAGATATTTTTTTTTATGAGTTGAAGACCTTCATCACCGTTTTCGGCAAGGTCAACACCAAATTTTTCGAATTCTAAAATTTCTTTCAACGCATTGCGAATAGCACGCTCATCATCTATTACTAAAACTTTTGCCATAAAATCAAATTCAATTTACAGGTTAAATAAACAAAATTTAAGCCAATTATTATAATTGCTTTGCTATGTCTTCTAAAACACCTTCTTTTAAAGCGTAGTGAGAGACATACAACTTTTTGAAGAAATGATGTTTCAACACTTCATTTACCAAGATAGAGGCAATGGGCATCATGTCAGCACGCATTTCAATCATACCGGGCATGGCAAGGCGTTGCTGCAAGTTGTAACGTATAAAATCTTGGTGAATTTCTTTAAAATACTCGAACGAAATTTCTTCCCAAGGATTATCACGTTTAGTTAGATTTTTTCGCATAGCAATTACATCAAAAAACGTATCGAACGAACCCGAAGAGCCAATTAATGACGTAACGTTGTACGACTTTAAATTTTGGTATAAATCTTCTAGTTTGGCGTTGATGTATTCTTCGGCTTTTACAATACATTCTTGTGTTAATGGGTCGTGTGGAGTAAGCAATTCGTACAAACGAGAAACACCCAATTGGTAACTTTTTTTCCAAAGAATTTCTTCTCTGTTGCAGATGATAAATTCGGTACTTCCTCCGCCAATATTCATAATGCACGAGTTGGATGGAATTTCGATGGCTTGTTTCACTCCTTCGTAAATATACTCCGCTTCTTTGTCTCCTGAAATGACGTTTATTTTGATACCTAAGTTTTGTTTTACTTGTGCTACAAATTCTGCTCCGTTGGTGGTGCTTCGAATGGCAGACGTAGCAAAAGCATACGTTTTTTCACATTTGTATTCCTTTATGGTTTTTTGATGTTCGGTAAGTGCATTAATGCCGCGCTCAAAGGCATCGGGCGAAATGATGTTTTTTCCTAAACCATCTTTGCCCAATTTTACAGGAATTTTTGTTTTTAACAGCACATCGGCTTGCTTGTTTTTAACCTCAGCAATTAAAAGGTTAAACGTGTTAGTTCCTAAATCTAGAATAGCAATGCGCATGATTAGGTTAAAAGTTTAAGGTTGAATGTCTATAAAGTCGAAGGTCGAAAAGTTTATAAAGTCTAAAGTCTTTGTTCTTTATCTTAATTCTTAATTCATCATTTATTATCATCCTCTATACCTAAGCCATTTGAATAGCTCTTTGTAGCTTACTTTTTTGCCGTACATTAGAATTCCAATGCGGTAAATCTTTGCAGCGAGTAGGGTAGTGAGGAAAAATCCGACCACCAACAACACCATAGATAGCACTACTTCCCATGCCATTACGGCATCGCCAATACCCATAGAAACACGCACCATCATTACAACGGGTGAGGTAAAAGGTATTTGAGAAAACCACACAGATGCAGCACTTTCTGGATTTTCGATAGTGGTTTGGGCAATCATGAATCCAAAGATGAGTGGTAGCGTTACGGGCAACATAAATTGCTGCGTGTCGGTTTCATTATCAACCGCAGCGCCAATGGCTGCCATTAGTGATGAGTAGAGTAGGTAGCCACCAATAAAATAAAAAATAAACAAGCCAATCATTAGTGGCCAATTGATGTCGAAAATAAAACCGATGAGTTCGTTGTTTTGTAGATCTACTTGAGAAAGCGCCATGTTTCCTTGCGCCATTTCGGCTTGTAGGGCAGGGTCGCTTATGCTTGGAACAATAAAAGATGAAAAGGCAGTGAATAGTATGACTGAAAAAATTACCCAAATCATAAATTGGGTTAAGCCAACCAAAGCAACACCAATAATTTTGCCCATCATTAATTGAAATGGACGAACGGAAGAAATAATTACTTCAACAATACGATTTTGCTTTTCTTCAATTACGCCACGCATTACTTGTACAGCGTACATAAAAATAAATACATAAATAAGAATGGCAAAAAAGTAACCCACTACGGCTTTTTCTCTTACGTGGCTTGTGCCGTCCGATTTATCAATATCAACTAATTGAAGGTTGATGTCTGTTTTTAATTTTAAATAATCTTCATCACTAATGTTTAGCTGTTTTAGTTTTAAACTTTCTACAAAACGATTGGTCAAGCGATTCAAAGAGCTTTCGGTGCGTGATGAAGGTGTTTTCTTGTACATCAATTGTGCTGTACCACCAGTAGTAATGTTTTTAGGAATGAAAAGAAGGTAGCTATAATTG
>JBKHVV010000122.1:0-3992 GCA_046569885.1 Bacteroidia bacterium | reverse complement strand
CTACAATTTTCCTGTGGCACACCTAAACGATAACCGCGCTATGGTGCTGGGTAAAATCGCTAAACTGGAGGTGTTGAACGATAAAGTAGTTTTTGAGCAATATAACTGATTTATATTGCGTATGAATAATACTGTCTTTGGCTTAAAATCAAATACAAAAATTAAAGTCATTTTCGACTTAGAAAATTATAGTGTTGTAAGGTGTGAGGGAGTTGACGTATCTGATGTTTTTATATCTGATGAAAAAGCTTTTACAATGCCTTTATATGTATCTGTTTACGGGAGGCCTATTTTCCCATCAAAATACGAAATAATTAATAAAGGCGAAATTGTTTATGCCTCTACTATTGTACCTCAGTGTAGAATTATAGTAAAAGATGATAGTATTTTTGATGAAAAAGCTAAAACAAAGCAATATACTATTTCATTTAATGATTTAATTTTGAATGAAAGTTCTAAAAGGTATCCTTCTCAAAATAATGTTATGGGAGAAAGTGCAAGAGAACATGTAAGTAGATTGGTTGAGTTAGGTGAAATCATTTTAGATAACCAACAAAAAACTGATTGGCATTGGTGTCATTTAATTGCTTTATCAATTATTGGCACTCAAAAAGCTCAAAAAAAGAATAATTTAATTTGCGCTACATCTTCGTGCAATGGTCATATGATAAATATTGAATCAGCTGTAAAAAGGTTTGTTTACGAAAATAAACGCCCACTAGGCATAGAAGTTACCGCAACTCTTTACAAGGATACTCAATTAGCAAAAAGGATTAGATATAGAGTTTATGACAAAATGGGGTCGAAAATTACGCATTGTGAGTATTTTGAAGCCCTAACAGATGTAAAAACGGATGTTGTGGACTTTGATACTATTTACCAAAGAATGCTAAATAAGTTTTCATAAAATCTAATAATTATATATTTTTGATTTACATAATTTTATAACTATGCTATTTTCAAATAAGTATTTAATCAAAGTAGTTTTTATTTTTTGTGTGGGTTCTATTTCCTCTCAAGAGAGCTTAGAAACATTAGTAAAGAAGACTAAGCCAAGTGTTTTTTTAATAACAACTTATGATAATCAAAACAAGCCTTTAGCTTTTGGTACAGGTTTTTTTATTGACTCGAAGGGAACTGCTATTACAAATTATCACGTTCTTGAAGGAGCTTACAAAGCAGAAATAAAAACCATAGGTGGCTTTAAGTACGAAATTAGCAATATTCTTTCTGAAAGTGAAAAAATGGATATTATTAAGTTTTCTATTAATAATCCTACCGGTAAGCAATTTCCTTTTTTACCCATTTCGCAAACAAAACCAAAAGAAGCAGAATCAGTTTTTGTTATAGGAAACCCAAAAGGGTTAGAATATTCTGTGTCTAATGGCATAGTGTCATCAGTTAGGGTTGATAGTGATTATGGACAAATAATACAAACCACTACTCCAATTTCATCTGGAAATAGTGGAAGTCCTTTGATAAATATGAAAGGAGAGGTAATAGGAGTAGTTTCTTTTTCTTTAATGGAAGGTCAAAACTTAAATTTTGCTATTAGTGTTGCTAATTTTTGGTTATTAGATGAGGTTAATTTCCTTAGGTTTCCTCCAATTAAATTAAGATCCTCAACTACAAATGAAAATAATTTTAAAAGATTTGAATGGGGTACCTCGTCCTCTTATGTAATTAACAATGAATCATTGACTTTTGATAGTAAAAATTTTAATGATTTTTCTAATCATTTTAACTTGAAATTTCTTGGAGAATTGGCTCAAATCAAATTAAAGGTTGAATACACTTTTGATAAGGATGAATTAATTTTTATTTTTTTTAACCCTGATTGGAACAACAACTCTACAATACCATATGTATCAGAGTCAAAAGCTTATGATGGTTATATTACTATTCAAAATATTTTAATAAAACTTTTTGGAGACACATACGGTCAATGTGTTTGTGGCGCTCCTTATTTTTGTGAACAAGTTAAGGATTGGGAAATCAAAAGCGGGCTAATTGAAATGAATGAGCTAAATAACCTTTCCAAAAAATATTTTAATAAAGAAATTGGTTATGGTAATATGTACTTTGATTCTTACATTATTTCAAAATGGGAGAATAAAGCTAACAACACAGAATATTCTTTAGTTTTTATTTATAGGAAAGATCCAATAGATTCAAGAATTGAATTAAAGGAGTGTAATTGGTATTTAAGGTTAAAACCCCTTAATTAAAAATTACATTCTAATGCCCACCACCCAATCCATAGGCAACCAAGGTGAGCAATTGGCTAAGGAATTTTTAGCACAAAAGGGCTACAACATTTTGCATTGCAATTGGCGCTATCAAAAAGCAGAGGTGGACATCATTGCCGAAACGGAAAATTTCATTGTGTTTGTAGAAGTAAAAACCCGCGCAGAAAATCGCCTTACCGAACCCGAACAAGCCGTAGATGCTAAAAAACAGCAGCTACTCATTTACGCTGCCAACGGCTATTGCGAAGCATTTTCAGTAGAAAAAGAAATCCGTTTTGATGTGGTATCGGTTATTCTTAAAGGCAACCAAGCACCAGAAATTATGCACATAGAGGAGGCGTTTTATCCAACAATATAGGTGAAGGTTGAAAGTTCAAGGTTCAATGTTTAAAGTTCAAGGTTGAAAGTCTTTATTCTAACGTCTATTTTCTATAATTTTACTTCTACCATTCTAAAATTCTAACATTCTTAATCCGAAAAGGATTATCTTTGCGAAAATATTTATCGTTGAGATAACGAAAACTCATAAAAAATGAAGAAGAGAAACCCAAAAAAGCGTTCGATTACGCAATCGCGACAAACCACCCCAATCAGTTCTAACGAAGATTTTTTACGCCTTAACCGTGTGTTGGCAAATGCTGGCTATTGCTCAAGACGTGAAGCTGATGAATTGATAAAAAATGGCTTGGTTACCGTAAATGGCAAATCCGTTACAGAGTTGGGTACTAAAGTTGGACCCGATGACGAAGTGCGCTATGCAGGCGAAAAAGTACGCAGAGAGCAATACCGCTACATTTTGCTAAACAAACCGAAAGATTTTATCACTACAATGGACGACCCACAAGGACGAAAAACCGTGATGGATTTGGTGAAACATGCTTGCAAAGAGCGTGTGTTTCCTGTTGGACGTTTAGATAGATCCACCACAGGATTGATGTTATTGACCAATGATGGTGAGCTTTCTAACCGTTTGGCGCATCCCAAAAATGGCATTATAAAAACCTACAAAGTAGAATTGGATAAGGAGTTTAAAGCGCCTCTTTTGGAAAAATTGATGGAAGGCTTAACGCTTGAAGATGGTACTACTAAATGTGATGAAGCATTTTTTCCAGACAGAACGTCTAATAAAGTAGTCATTGTAAGTTTACATTCAGGTAAAAATCGCATCGTGCGCAGATTGTTTGAACACTTGGAATATAAAGTACTTCGCTTAGATAGATTATCGTTCGCAGGCATTACCAAAGGTGACTTGAACAGAGGCAAATGGCGCTTTTTAACCGACAAAGAAATTGGTTTTTTGAAGATGATTAAGTAACTAGTCATGAGTGAAAAAGTGAAAAATTTAGCTGTTGAGAGTATTATCCAAGATTTAGAATCTGGTAATGAAGCGCAAATTATTGCTGCGCTCGAAAAAATTCCTGAAAAAGGCAATGCACAAATTATAGAAGCGCTTTTAGAATGTTTTGATGAAACATCTAATCAAACTATTAAAGAACGTATCAAACAAATTTTGTGTGAACTGAAAGATACCTCTTGCATTGACCCCATGATGGATTATTTTAGGATAGCGGAAAGTGAGACGAGAGAAATGATAATAAACGCTTTTTGGAATAATAATCTAAATCCATACAGTTATGTGGATGTTTTTATAGAAGCGGCTATCATCGGTTCGTATATGGAAGCATTTGAAGTACTCACGCTTATTGAAAATATAGAAATAGACAGCGATATAAATACCAAACA
>JBKHVV010000121.1:0-4251 GCA_046569885.1 Bacteroidia bacterium | reverse complement strand
TTCAAATTGCATTTGATTATAAACGACAAAGGCGAAATATTGTCTTTTTATCTCACTAAAGGGAATACAGACGATAGAGATGTAAAAACAATCACCAATATGACCAAAAAATTATTTGGAAAGTTATTTGGAGATAAAGGCTATATATCCAAAGCATTGAGTGACTTGCTATTTGGAAACGGAATACAACTGATAACTCAGGTGAGAAGAAACATGAAAAAACATGCCTTGAGCAACGAAGAGAAAATTCTACTCAGAAAACGTTCGGTTATTGAAACGGTAAATGATGAACTGAAAAATATTTGTCAGATTGAACACACCAGACATCGCTCTATAAGCGGGTTTTTACTCAATATTATGGGTGCTATCGCTGCGTATTCTTTTTTCCCTAAAAAGCCCTCTATCAAAAAAGCAGTTGTGGAAACTAATCCTAAACGTTTAAACCAGTTCTTTAATCAACTTTCTTTGGTGGCTTAAACCGAACTCAGGTTATTAACAATTATTAAATCTAAAAAAGAAAAACAATGAAAAAATTATTAATGATTGCTGCTGTAGCAGCTATGACGTTCTCGATGAACTCGTGTAAAAAAGGGCCAAACGATCCTGCTATTTCGTTAAAATCTAGGGATGGGAGAATTGTTGGTATTTGGAAACTTGCTTCTTCTGAAAGTACAGAAACATACAAAGGAGAGGAGTATGACTGGTTTAATGATGAGTGGGTTGACGTTACAAGAACCGAAACATCGTCTTATAATGGAACAATTCTAACAACTACAGAAACAGTTAATGATAACGACCCTGAAACAGACTCGTATTCATACTCATACACCGTAGATATTAGAAAAGATGGAACCTATGAGGCTACATCAATCATAGACGGTTCTACGAGTGTTACAACAGGCTATTGGTTTTGGGTTGACAGTAAGAAAAATAAAGTTAGAATTGCTTTTGACGATGATGCCAATTCTATGTATATAGACATGTTGAAAAACAAAGAAATGGTGATGATGATGGATTATTCTAGTACTTATACCGATGAAGACGGTCGCGTTACTACCTCAACAGAAAGTGGCACATCAACATTTCAAAAACAGTAAAAATTATAATTTTTTCAAAAAAAGCCACCAAAATTTGGTGGCTTTTTTTGTTTTGTAATAGAGAAAGCGAAAAGCCCTAAAGAAAATTTCCGCTAACTATAATGAGTGTGAGAGCGAAGAAAAAAACAGAGTTTAAAACTTCGCTTTCGCTTTATTTCTCACTCTGTTTTTTGTACCCGGGGCGGGACTTGAATCTACCTGTCGGCAGACAGGCCCGCACAAACTTATTTCTTTATTAAGGTTTTCAAAAATGCTTTTCCAATTCCAGACTTGAAATACTTTTCTCTTATCCTTGCGCTAACACGGTCATCACACTGTTCGCTATAAAGTAAAACAAATGGACGATATGGTTTTGTTGTTCTCTCGTAACCTTTATTATGACGCTCCAACCGCTTGTCCAAATCCGATGTTAAGCCAACATAAATGTAATTTCTTGTTGTGCTCGATATGGCATAAACAAAATACATAGGGTAAATATAAAAAAGCCTAAAGAAAATTTCCGCTAACTATAATGAGTGTGAGAGCGAAGAAAAAAACAGAGTTTAAAACTTCGCTTTCGCTTTATTTCTCACTCTGTTTTTTGTACCCGGGGCGGGACTTGAACCCGCACAACCGCAATGGTCACAGGATTTTAAGTCCTGCGTGTCTACCGATTCCACCACCCGGGCAAAATGCTTTTTTATTTCTTTTTCAAAGACATCGTCTTTTTCATATTACTACACAACCGCAATGGTCATCCCGATTAAATCGGGACGTGTCTACCGATCCTGTCTGCCGACAGGCAGGTCCACCACCTGGGCAGTACTGTATTAAAAGAAAAAAGTTATCGGTTAATCGCTATTAGTTAAAAAACTAATAACCTATAACAAATAACTTTATTGCTACATTAGAGCGAGAGACGGGATTCGAACCCGCGACCCCGACCTTGGCAAGGTCGTGCTCTACCAACTGAGCTACTCTCGCATTTTTACAAAAAAGAACGCATATTTTTGGTTCGGCAAATATATGAAAGTTGTACTTAACCAAAATATAATTTTTAATTTTTTTGCACTATATATCTATTTTTATATATTTGACCTCGTTAATTAACCTAATTTAAAAAACATTAAAACAATGAAAAAAAGTATTATTTATTGCTGCTGTTGCAGCTTTTACAATGACTTCTTGTAAGAAAGAGTGGACATGTGAGTGTACAACAACTACTGGTGGCGTTACCGCGACAGGAAGCACAACTATTAAGGACACTAAAAAGAACGCTACCGAGGCTTGCGATGCTGGAGATTCTTCAGCCACCGTTTCTGGTGTTACTGTAACATCAGAGTGTACCTTAAAGTAATTTTTAGTTTACAAACTTTTTAAAAAGGGAGCAAGTTGCTCCCTTTTTATTTTTATTTTCGCCACATGAAAATAATTCTACCCATTCTATTTTTGATTGCTGCCTCGATTGGGGTTTATTTTTATTATGAACTCTTTGATGTTTTTGTAAAACAATCATTTTTTTCTTGGCTTGGTGCCGATTGGTTTTTGCGTTTAAGCATCATATTTTTATTTGCTTACTCATTTTTTAATCTATTGTCGTTAATTTTAAAAAAAATCAACAGGGTTGTTTTGTTTTTTATATCCTTAGCTATTGGGTTTGGAATTTCGTTTATAAATCCCATTTACGTTGACGACTATGGCATTGCGCAAAAAACAGAATTTATGCTGCAAGATAATTTTATTGCAGAAAATATTGCAGAAGATGGTTATGTTGTAGCAGCATTTTTTACCACAACGTGTCCGTTTTGTCAAGCCGCTTGCAAAAATTTTTCCATCAATGATAAAAAAGAAAAACAACCTAAAACCATTCTATTTTTTCCGGGGAATAAAGAAGATAGTGAGAATTTTTTGAAGGATGCTAACGCTACTTTTGAATACACTTTGATTGCCGACCAAACCACCTTTACAGACAATTCGGGCTATTCATTTCCATCTGTGTATTTGCTGAAAGATAAAAAGATAATTAACCATTGGATTGGTGCTGAAATTAATTACTCTGTACTAGATTATTTGGCTTCGTTGAAAGATTAACTGCCAACCATTTTTTTAATTTCATTGAGCTTCATCAATGCCTCAACGGGTGTAAGCGTGTTGATGTCAATGTGCTTTATTTGCTCTCGAATATTTTCTAGAACGGGGTCATCTAACTGAAAAAACGACAATTGAATTTTGTCTTTTCCGTTTTTTTCTTTCTTCGTTTTTTCTCCCATTGAATGCGCCTTTTCTAATGACTTCAAAACATTGTTGGCTCTATCCAAAACAAAGGTTGGCATACCAGCCATTTTTGCCACATGAATTCCAAAACTGTGTGCGCTGCCACCTTCTACCAATTTTCTTAAAAAAATCACTTTGTTGGTCATTTCTTTTACAGAAACGTTATAGTTTTTTATTCTCGAAAAAATGCTTGCCATATCATTCAATTCGTGATAGTGTGTGGCAAACAATGTTTTGGGATGATGCGGATGTTCGTGTAAAAATTCGGTAATTGCCCATGCAATGGAAATACCATCGTAGGTGCTGGTTCCGCGGCCAATTTCGTCTAACAAAATCAAACTGCGGTCGGATAAATTATTCAGAATGCTTGCCGTTTCGTTCATTTCCACCATAAAGGTAGATTCGCCCGAAGAAATATTGTCCGAAGCACCAACGCGTGTAAAAATTTTATCTACCAAGCCAATGCTCGCCTTTTCTGCAGGAACAAAACTGCCTATTTGCGCCATCAAAACAATCAGTGCGGTTTGTCTTAAAATTGCAGATTTTCCGGACATATTAGGCCCTGTAATCATAATAATTTGCTGCTCATCATTTAGCATTAAATTATTAGGAACATAATGTTCGCCAAGAGGCAATTTTTGTTCAATTACAGGGTGGCGACCGTTTGTAATGTTGATGTCTTTCGCTTGTTCAGAAATTTTTGGTCGGCAATAGTTATACTTTTGAGCAATTTGTGCAAATGAAATCAAGCAATCGGTTTGGGCTATAATATTAGCGTTTACTTGTATTTGTGTAACAAAATCAGAAACAAACAGCACTAACTCATTAAATAATTTCGATTCGAGTTGATGAATTTTTTCTTCTGCGCCTAAAATTTTGCTTTCGTATTCTTTCAACTCTT
>JBKHVV010000120.1:0-4353 GCA_046569885.1 Bacteroidia bacterium | reverse complement strand
CTATAAAAATGGTCGGTTTCTGTAGGGATTATCCCAAAACCCACAGAGGCAAAGTCCTCCTTACCGATAAGTGGCCTTATCTCCAATAAACAATTTATGAGTTTGACTTTTTAATTGATGGCCGAAACAATTTAAGAAACGAATTTAAAAAATGTTTCAAGGAAATATCTTATGGAAACAGTACAAGAATTAAAGCCAGTTGAGCTATCTCGAATTGCTCAAATCAACAAAACAACCCTAAATAGAATCTTGCAAAAAGAACAAGACCAGCTCTCGGTGATCAATAATCGAATTAGAGGGATATCACCAGAACTTGTCGAAGAAATATTGAAAGAAAAACACCCTCACCTTTATAATTCTTCAATTATTTTAACCAACACTACAACTGGTGGTGTTGGAAAAACTTCCGCTACAATCTCTCTAGCTTATTCTGCAAGAAGAATTACATCGAGAAAAACACCTATTATTTTAATTGATGCCGATTCACAATCTTCTTTAACAACTCAATTAACAAAAGAAGTTGGTGAATACGCCCTTATAGATTATTTTGAAGGGAAAGTTACAATAAAAGATTTAATTAAACCTGTAAGTGGAACAGATAATATTTACCTAATTCCATCAAACTTAAATAATATTTATCTTGATAAGGCACTCGCAAAACCATCAGCAATCAAGTCATCAATGAAAAAATTATTTGATGACATTTTTGAAAATTTTAAAAATGAAGGAAGTGAAAAAGTAAAAATCTTTGTAGATTTTCCTCCGCAACTTAGCTCGATTTTTTCATCTGCCGTATTGGGAATAGCTCAATATAGCAACGAAATAACAAAAGTACTGGCAATTCCTTTAAGGGCCGATAACTTTGGAGTCAGGGGAGCAGAAATTACAATTTCAGAAGTTGATGAGTTGTTAGAAACTTTCTCTATACCCAAGAATGCGATCAACATAACTACTTTTTTCTCTTCACTAGATAGAAGAGTGAAAACTACAGCTGATATTTTTAAAATGGTTATGACCAATCCGGAACTATCAAAATATTTGAATCCTACGGCCATAAGATACTCAAGTGAACTAACTAAAACATCATTTAGAAATGAAACCATTTACACCAGACTGGAAAAGTCTGGTGTCTCAGATGATTACACTGATTTACTTCTATCAATACTGGGTTATCAGTTAGAGGCATAGGAATTTAAATGGCAAACCTTCTAGATTTAGCACAGAAAATGGGAGTAAGTGCGGTTTCTAATGAAGCCGAGAGGAAGACTAGTGCTACATCGAAAAGAAGACCATGGCTTGAAGAAGAAAATGAGGTTGAAATTGATAATTTAAAAATCAAAAAAGGTGAGCTTAAAAAGCCCATTGAACCACTTAAAAAGTTAGATGAGAAATTAGAAAAAGTAGAAATTAAAACAGATCGATTGATAGAAAAATATAAGAAACAGGAACTTAAGTCAGCACATATCAAGAACAAATCGGCACAGATCAAAACACATCAAGAACATAATAAGCACACCGCAAAAACAAAAGAAGCATCGCTAATTGAGTTTCATTGCTTAAAAGGTCTACCAAAATCAATCATTAATCACATAAAAGAAAAGGCTGCCCACGATGACCAACTTCAAAAATGGATATCAATAATAGATACCGAAGATTTGAAATTAATCACAAATAAAACGGCATCACATTTATCAGTTCAAATATTGAGATTGGAAAAACAAGGTTGGTTTCAAATTTTAAAATCAAATAATGCCGGAGTACGTGTTGTTGAAATCGATCCTTCGGCATACCCAATAAAACAATAACTTAAGCCACTACATGTCAAAACACATCAAGACATATCGACACAGGTCAAGAACATTTTCAACTCACTGCCAATCAAGAACATATCGCCACAGATCGCATCATATCAGCACATGACCAAAGCAACCGTTTCATTCAGCTACTTCTAGATATAATCAATCTAGGAAGGAAAAAGTTTTAAATAGACCTATTGATAACCATCAGAAGTCTTTATAGGTCTATTTAGAAGGTTCTCTAGCTGATGGACTCCAGATAATTACATTCTCGATTAAAATTCATTAAAAACGCAAACTAGAGACTCGAATGTGATCCCTTGAAATCACTTCGTGATTTACTGCGGTCTTAAAATTTAAATCCATATAACAAAGCCTTAACTTTAAGCGGAAACCTGCTAAATATTAGGGATGAATTAAAAATAGTGGGCGAGGTGTGCAAAAACCTCTTAAAATTTCGAACAATCTTTCGCGGGAATGAAAATCATGACAATTCAGCATGGGCAAAAATAAGTGTTAATGCTCATGGCTAAATATTGTTTATTTGTTCTTTGGTTCAAATATTGAGCTAGAAATTTGTTGGTTTAAATAAATCCTATGCTTTGAAGGTATGTTAGGTTTGGCATTAGCTTGCAATGAGTAAGCTAATGCATACCCCTCGAGATCCATACAATACAAATCTTCACGCCGTCTTAAGAGAAAATTATCGACAAGTATTTTTCGATAAAGAAATAAATGGAATTCAGCTGCCGTTTCATCTTGAGCGTGAATTTAAAAAATATCTTAATTGCGGAATTTTATCTTGTGGTATGGCCAGATTTCATTGTCCTCATTGCTATAAAGATAAGATCGTTGCATTTAGTTGCAAGGGAAGAACGATTTGTCCAAGTTGCACAGGACGAAGGACTGCAGATACTGCCAAACATCTACTGGAAGAAGTCATTCCAGAAGTCCCAGTGAGGCAATGGGTTTTGAGTATGCCTTATGTTTATAGATTTTTATTGGCTTCACGTCCTGAATTTTTACGAAAAGCATTGGCAATTTATCATCGGACAATTAATCGCTATTACGCCATAAAAGCAAAGCAACTCGATTTAAAAAATCCAAAAGTAGGGGCGATCACTGTCATTCAGCGTTTTGGTGGAGGGTTAAACCTCAATGTTCACTTTCACACGTTGTATACCGATGGCGTCTTTCATGAAAACTATTTGGGAGAAGAAGTTTTTTATGAAATCATTCCTAGTCATGATGATGTTATTGCCATTGCAAACAAATTAAAAAATCGCCTAGAGAAACTATTATCTCGTGAAGATGAGTACAGTAATGGCGAAGATCACTCATTAAGTTTTATTCAATCACAAAGTGTTCAGAATAAAGATGAAAATTTTTTGGCACCTGTTAAGATTGGAAAATATTGCGATCCTCCATTTGAAGAATTTAAAGGAACTCGCTGTGGTTATATTGATGGATTTAGTCTACATGCCAATGTTAAAATTTTAAAACAACATCGGTCGGCCCTTGAAGGTTTGTGTCGCTATGTTTTGCGTGGTCCACTTTCAAACGAAAGAATTTCATATAACAATGGTAAAGTATATTTAAAGCTAAAAAGGTCTTATAGTGACGGTACAAGTCATCTGCAATTTACTCCAGAGCAATTTATTAAAAGAATTATTTCCATCATTCCGCCTCCGAGACAAAATTTAATTCGATATATCGGAGTTTTTGGGGCTAGACACAAAAAAAGAGACATCATCACAAGCACGGTCAGTGCAAAAGCCTTAAGACCAAAAATAAAAAAGAAAATATATAGGACGCCTTGGGCCGATCTTTTAAAGCACGTCTTTAAACATGATGTGAGTAACTGTGATCATTGTGGTACAAAGTTGGTTTTAATTGCCAGTATAACTTCTAGGCATACTTGTAATAAAATTTTGACACATTTAAATTTGCCAATTCGTGAAGTGCTGGCGACACCTCCACGAGGACCACCTGAAATAGACTTTATCGATCAATATAAATATGAAGAGTTTTAGTCAGATTTAATTTTGCTAACGAAAACCTTAGCCTAATTTCGGTCTTAATATAGATAAACAGTTCAAAAAAGCCAAATTTCCTTAAAAAATCCTAAAAAAAGAATTTTATAAGCGGCCATTAGGCCCTCATTTTTCTCTACAAGGGGGGATTCGATCGATTCCCTTATGGAATTATTGCTCTAATCCTTCCTATCGACTTGGGAAAACGCCATTATAATTTGTTCAGATATTGGAGCAGGATTTTCTGATGCTATGATTTTAAATGCACTTCAGTGTACTAATCTTCCGTTTTCAATAAGTCTTGATAGTGATCTCGCATTTTCTGTAATGGCGAATTCAAATCTAAAAGATGTTCTTATGCCTGATGCACTGGTTGATAATTTATTATAATTTTATTAAAATTATTTCGCTAAATTCGGCTTATTTAAGATCAATAGATTTTAAAAATTAGGAATATATCTGAAAGGAAGAGGAACTAATTTGATTTGATCAGGAACCATAGAACTTTTGTCTAAAGCGAAAGG
>JBKHVV010000119.1:0-4402 GCA_046569885.1 Bacteroidia bacterium | reverse complement strand
AAGTAAAACGTGCTGAGCGTGGTTTTGGTCCGCAAGAGTTATCTAATAAAAAAGGTGCTTACAATTGGAACCAAGCGGTAAAGCCCGAAGTAAATGCTTTTGAGCAATTTTCTCCCGATGAAAAATCGGCACAAGATTATATCAATAGCGGTTTTGGTTCTGTGTTGACGCATCAAATGGATGGCATTGTAAGAGGAACTTCTGTGTTGACACTTTTAAGCAATACTTCCGCAAATAAAGCCATCGTTAAAGAAAAAGCAAGTGTTCATTTTTCGTTTGCAAAAGGAAGTTCTACACAAGATTATCCTTCATCGTTGATGGGTTCTATCGCTCTGTTGCGCCAAACGTATTTAGATGCGCAATGGTATGCCACCATTAAAAATCACGAAGAAGTCAACCTATCATTGGCAGCGTTTAATCAACTGCAAAACATGCCTCAAATTTTTGATGTTACCGATAAACTATCGTTGTTACGTGCTGATAAAATTGGCGATGAGTTTGGCGTGCAATACATCATTAAAGGAAATGGCGATGAATACCAACGCATCCATGAAGTAAAACAATCGGGAGCATCTATTATTTTGCCTGTAAATTTTCCGCTACCGTACGATGTGAGCGACCCTTACGAAACACTATTGGTATCGTTAGAAGATATGAAGCATTGGGAATTAGCACCTACCAATCCAGCGGTTTTAGAAAAAAATGGCATTCTATTTTCATTCACCACATCAGGATTAAAAGAAAAAAAATCATTTTTAACCAACATTAAAAAAGCCATTGAATACGGACTTTCTGAAGAAATGGCGTTGCAAGCATTAACGTTTAATCCAGCACAATTTCTAGGGATGCAGGATAAATTAGGTGTGTTGAAAGAAGGTGCTTTTGCCAATTTCATTATCACGTCTGATAAATTGTTTGCAGACAATACCATCATTTACCAAAACTGGGTGGGCGGACAAAACAATTCGTTAGAAAATTACGATGTGGTAGATGTAAGAGGTGAATACAATTTAAACGTCAATCAAGACATCCGCACATTAAAAGTAAATGGTGAATTAACTGCGCCTAAAGCAGAGATTTCTTACCAAACAATGGCTGATAGTGTGAATGCCAATGGTGATGTAGTTTTAGACCCTGCCATGAATCGTCCCTACAAAGTAAAGAAAACGCAAACGGTTAAAGTTGTTATGAAACGTAGCGACAACCAAATTGCGTTGAGTTATCAAATTGGCGATGGCTTATACAGCTTGGCAGGTATTATCAATTTTGATAGCGGTTCATGGGATGGTCGCGGCACCTTGCCCGATGGCAGTTGGACTACTTGGACAGCCATTCGTAAAAAGAAGGAAGACAAGAAAAAAGACGAGAAACCTGCTGCCAAAGATTCGTTGATTGTGGGCAATGTTACCTTCCCCAACATGGCGTATGGTTTTGATTCCATTCCAAAAGCAGGAACCATTTTAATTAAAGGCGCTACCGTTTGGACTTTAGAAACGCAAGGAACTTTAGTAACCGATGTGTTGATTAAAGACGGAAAAATAAAACACATTGGAGATATTTTAGACAGTGCTGACCCAAAAGCGATTGTTATTGATGGTACAGGCAAACACCTTACACCAGGCATTATTGATGAGCACTCACACATTGCGATTAGCCGTGGAGTGAATGAAGGCACACAAGCCAGCTCTGCCGAAGTAAGCATTAGCGATGTGGTTAATTCGGATGACATCAACATTTATCGCCAACTTTCTGGTGGTGTTACGGCCGCACAACTGTTGCATGGTTCTGCCAACCCTATTGGTGGACAAAGTGCTTTGATAAAATTGCGTTGGGGCAAATCTCCCGAAGAAATGAAGATTGAAAACGCACCTAAATTCATCAAGTTCGCATTGGGTGAAAACGTAAAACAATCTAACTGGGGAGATTTCAATACCACACGTTTTCCACAATCTAGAATGGGTGTAGAGCAAGTGTACTACGATCATTTTATTCGTGCTAAAGAATACGAACAAGAATGGCTTACTTACAATGCAGAAAGCAAAAAGAAAAAGAATTTAACACCGCCACGAAGAGATTTAGAAATGGATGTGTTGGTAGAAATTCTCAACTCACAACGCTTTGTTTCGTGCCACTCTTATGTGCAGTCTGAGATAAATATGTTGATGCACGTTGCCGATTCAATGGGCTTTACATTGAATACGTTTACACATATTTTAGAAGGTTATAAAGTAGCTGATAAAATGAAAGCACACGGTGCAGGTGGTTCTACTTTTAGCGACTGGTGGGCATACAAATATGAAGTGAAAGATGCCATACCGCACAACGCTGCATTGATGGCAAAAGTTGGTGTTACCACTGCTATAAATTCTGACGATGCCGAAATGGCACGCAGACTCAATCAAGAGGCGGGAAAAGCCGTAAAATATGGAGGTGCTACCGAAGAAGAAGCATTAAAAATGGTGACACTTAATCCTGCGAAACTATTGCATTTAGACAACCGAATGGGTAGCATTAAAGTAGGTAAAGATGCCGACTTGGTGCTATGGACCAACCATCCATTATCTATTTATGCGAAGGCAGATAAAACCATTATTGACGGCATTATTTATTACGATGCCGAGCGCGATGCCGAGCTAAGAAAAAAGATGGCGCAAGAACGCACACGCCTTATTTCTAAAATGATTGACGCTAAAAATGGTGGTTCGTTTACACAAAAATCTGTGAGCAAAGCAAACTTTGTGCACAAGTGTAGTGTATTTGGCCACGATGTAGAAGAAGAGTTTTAAATGATAGATACTGGTCATATAGAAATATATATTACACCATCTGGTGATGCTAATCTTGAAATTAGACTTAGCAGCGAAACTATTTGGCTAACTCAGCATCAGATGGCTCAGTTATTCGATAGAGACAGAAGTGTAATTACTAAACACATAAATAACGTTTTTAAAGAATGTGAGTTAGATGAAAAAAGCAATGTGCAAATTTTGCACATTAGTGGTTCTGATAAGCCCGTAAAGTTCTACAGTTTGGATGTTGTAATATCTGTTGGCTATAGGGTTAAGTCTTTAAGAGGAACTCACTTTAGAATTTGGGCTACAAGTGTTCTTAAAAAGCATTTAACAGATGGATATACTGTTAGAGAAGAGCAACTAAAAATTAATTATAAAAAGCTTCGTGATTTACAACAAACTATTCAGTTAATTTCAAAGACATCAAAAAACCAAAACTTATCATCAGACGAATCAAAAGCATTGATTGATGTTTTATCGGACTATTCATTAGCATTAGAAATTTTAGATGAATATGACCACCAACGATTATCTGATAGAGAAACAACTACAGATGTTTCTTTTATTATCAATTATGATGAAGCAAAAGAAGCCGTTGAAATGTTAAGAAAAAAGTTTGGTGCATCAAAGTGGTTTGGCAATGAAAAAGATAATTCTTTTAAGAGTTCTATCTCTACTATCAATCAAACATTTGATGGAAAAGAGTTGTATCCAAGTATCGAAGAAAAGGCAGCCAACTTACTTTATTTTGTTGTAAAAAATCATTCATTTACGGATGGCAATAAGCGAATTGCTGCATGGTTGTTCGTTTGGTATCTGCAAAAAAACGGACTCCTGTATAACAAACAAGGATATAAAAGAGTGGCTGATAATGCTCTTGTTGCTTTAACATTAATGATAGCCGAGAGTAAGCAAGAGGAAAAAGACATAATGATAAAGCTCGTAATAAACTTAATAAACAAACGAAACTAAAAAATAAGATGAAAGCAATATTTTCCATACTATTTTCTGCAACGCTTTTTGTAAGTGTTGCGCAACAACCAACGCCTGTAGCAAAGCAAAAAAAATCGGTGTTGCTATTGTATGCTACGGCACACATTGGCACGGGCGAAGTCATTAACCAATCCGTTATTGGTTTTAGAGATGGCGTGATAGATTTCGTGGGCAATGCGCTTACAGCTAATCTTAACGAGTTGAAATACGACACCACCATCAACTTAAAAGGCAAACACATTTACCCAGGGTTTGTTGGTTTAAATAGCACCGTAGGTTTGGTAGAAATTGAAGCCGTGCGTGCTTCGGTAGATGTTGCTGAGGTAGGTAATTTTATGCCTGCCATTCGTTCGTTGATTGCCTACAATACCGATTCTGAAATACAACCAACGGTGAGAACAAATGGTGTGTTGATGGCACAAATTACGCCTCGTGGCGGAACGGTTACAGGCACTTCTTCGGTAGTACATTTTGATGCATGGAATTGGGAAGACGCTGCTATAAAAACAGATGATGGCATTCATTTAAATTGGCCACGGATGTACCTCAGAAGCGGCTGGTGGGCAGAACCCGGAGAAACCAAACGCAGCGAAAATTACGACAAACAAAAACAAGAA
>JBKHVV010000118.1:0-4562 GCA_046569885.1 Bacteroidia bacterium | reverse complement strand
TAATGGTTTCCAATTTGTGCCAAGCACAACAGAGTTAAGTGCCAAATTCAAACTAAGCACAGGAACGCACACTATTACTGTAACTGCTAAAAACGAATGTGGAGAAGACTCTAAATCATTCTCTGTAACTATTGAAGAAAAAGCTTGCGGACCACGCATAAACCCAGGTAATTCTGAATGGCAATTTTGTTTAATTACACCAAGTGGCACCTACAACAGAGATAACTTGTCAAATAGCAGTTTCACTTACTCAGGTGCTGCAAGCAGTTTATTTATTATGCCGATTGCAGGTGGTGGAGATGCTGTTGTAGATGGCAAACCTTATGTGCTAAAATCAGGTCAGTACTATTTATTTGAAGGCAACCTAACAGTATCTGTAAGCACAAGCCATCCTGGTTCTATGGGTCATTGGTCGGTATGTATTGATGCCGATAAAGCACCAACCACAGGAAATGGAAACAATCGCCCTAAGAGTCCGTGTGAGGTAGAAAACGATAACGGCAATAATGGAAATGGTGGCAGCAACGGAGGAAACTCTGGTGGTCAAGGTGGTGGAAATAATAATGGCGGTGGAAATGAAAACAATTCTGGAGGCAACAACGGGGGCGGAAATAATGGAAACAATTCATCAGGCAATCAAAATAATGGTGGTGGAAACAACAACGGAAACAGAGGTGGTAGCAACTCAGGAGGCGATGAAGAAGATTCATCATCTTCGAGTCAAAGTCAACAAGAAGCACAACGCAAACAACAAGAAGAAGCACAAAGAGTAGAAGAAGAAAACAAGCAACGTGCTGCTGAAGAGGCAAGAAAAAAACAAGAAGAAGCGGCTGCTCGTCAGCGTGAAGCTGCTGAACAAGCTAAAAAAGAAGCGGAAGAACAACGAAAAGCCGCTGAAGAAGCTCGTAAAAAGGCAGTCGAAGATGCTGCAAAAAAACGTGCTGAAGCAGAAGCTAAACGAAAAGCGGCTGAAGAAGCAAGAAAAAAAGCTGAAGAAGAAGCTCAGAAAAAAGCAGAAGAAACAGAAAAAGATTCTACAGCTCCAACACGAAATCCTAACGGACAAACACCACCGCAAAGAACAAACACAAATCCAAAAACAGAAAGCGATAGCACCAAAACAACTACGCCACGCTCACCAAGAGCTCCGAGATAATCAAAAAAGCCAGATAAAATTTATCTGGCTTTTTTTGCGTTTAAATATCTATCAAATCTTTTAAGTTTATTTCTAATCCCTCTGCTATTGTTTTTAAATAGTGAATCGTAGGATTTATCCTTCCATTTTCTACCCTTTCTAAACTTTGCCTGTCTTTGCCACACACATTTGCCAACTCTGCCTGACTCATACCCTTATCCTTTCTCAAGGACTTAATTTTTTTCCCAAGAGCAGTCAAAAATTCAGATTTTTCGGATTTTTCGAGCTTCACATAACGAAAGTGAAGATGTTGTTAATAAAAAAAGGCAACCGATACGTTGCATTTTTAAAAATTATTTCATAACATTGCCTTGTCTTTAAAAACATCGCGCGAAACAGAAAAGACAAAAAACAATTAGTATTAACCAATTAAATTACAAAACAAAATGAAAAAATCACTTAGTTTATTTGTTGGTGTATTTATAGCCAACATTATTTTAGCACAAGGATTCAAGTCCTCTTTTATTGACCCAAACATTTCGAGTGGTTACATTACATGGGAAAGTATACCCGATGCTCGTTACGAAGTACATGTTTATTCAAAAGATGAACAGGGAAATGAAATACCTATTGAAGTAATTCAAACGGAAAAAAACTTCACAAAACTAAACCTCAATATCTCTATACCAGATGTTGGCTCAGGTGTGTTTTTCAAAACAATTGCAATTAGTAAAGAAACTGGCAGTATAATAGATATCGGAATTGAAATTGAGCAAATTGCAAATGAACCAAGTTATATAAATACGTGTTCCAAAAACTGTAACGGCATAAACTATGCGTGGTCGTTACAATGGTGGCAAAAGCCAGACTATTATGGTAATATTTATCCTGAAAGGCCAGGGAAACTTCTTCTGCGTAATGCCTACGATTATTATGATAAGGATGGGCTTGGTACGCCTTACTTTAGAGCCATGAGTAGTGATCAATATGCTTATTGGAGGGAGTTCGAAATAAAAAAGTATCATAAGTTAGAGGAATATATGATTATTGGTCCTGAATATGTGACAAGACAAGATTGTATCTTAGACGCTACTGGTGTTATATTAGAAGGAGACGTTTTTTTTGTTGAGAAAAAAACAGAGCAATGGACATATATGCAAACCAATTATACAGATGATTTTAATAATAATCAAATGTGTGCGAAAGAAACGCCAATTGGGTATTGGATTGATTTATACAATACAAAATCAAAACAAACAGACTGGTATGAAGAACCATTAAACGGTGAACCCACAGATTTGGCTTGTATTTCTGCGAAAGTATGTGGTAAAGGTGGTGGCACGACTGGGGGAGGTGATGAGCCAGATCCTACGGATTGGGATTGTACGCCAGTATTTATTTACGAAAATGGTGTCTGGGTTAAAACAGTTTTGGATTGTTTTACTGATTTTAATGATGGAGATCCCTTTAACTCTAATGGTGGTAATACTGGAGGAGACAAAAAAATAAAAAGATTTGAATTTCAGAAATTGGATGATCCTACAGCTAATAAGACAACAATACAAGGGTCAGAAATAAGTAATTCTATGATAAAAAATTTAGAAGTAGGACTCTATAGGATGACTATAATTTATCAAGATCATAAAGCATTTCCTATTGTTTTTGAGCATCTTAATCAGTCAGATAATAATTACACAAATAACTATGCCACTTTAGACATAACGCCCAACCCGATTAAAGAAAGTATTAACATGATGCTAAGTTCAACCAAAAATACAGAAGCCATCATAAATATTTACACTTTAGATGGTACTATAATTTATAGTGAACAAGTTGCTCTTTCCAAAAATAGAAAAACAACAAAATCTGTAAATGTAGCCAATACAGAAGTTATTTATAACCAATGGCGTGTGGTGGTGAATTTTCCTGATGCTACATCTATTCACAAAACAGTTACACGATAATATTTCTATTTTTTTGCGAAATGGAGGCTTCCCTTTCGCAAAAAAATAAGTATCTTTAACTATAAAAAAATGAATGTTATGCTAAAGAAATGCATTTTATTGATGTCTTTTTTCTCTGTGGGGCTACTCGTTTATAGCCAAAACATGAACATTGTTTGGCAGAAGGTTATTGGAGGAAGCAATTGGGATGTATCTCCCATAATTATCAACTCTCCTGGTAATGATGGATATTATTTAATTGGATATTCTAGATCAAATATTTCGGGAGACAAAACAGAAAATTCTTTTGGAGGAGATGATGTTTGGGTGGTGAAGGTGGACAATGACGGAAACAAACTTTGGGATAAAACGTTTGGCGGAGATCAAGCAGATTCTCCAGTAGATGCGAAAGTCAAAAATGACACCATCTATGTGCTTGCAAAGACATTTTCAGGCATCTCAGGCAATAAATCTACTGCTGGCTATGGCTTGACTGATGCGTGGTTAATTGCGCTTGATTTAGATGGAAACCTATTGTTTGAACAAACCTATGGTGGGTCAGATTACGATTCTCCAAAAAATTTAGCGTTTGGTAATAACTATGCGTTGCTTATTGCCATAGAAAGTAGTTCTACCAATGATGGTGTAAAAACATCCGTCAATATAGGCAATTATGATTTGTGGTTACTAAACATAGATAGAAGAAACGGTAGCATTAGCTCTCAAGCAAGTTTCGGAACCTCTGACTGGGATGAGTTTTCTAAACTAGAAACGGATGCCTCTGGTAATGTTTATCTTTTAGCAGCAACTTCGGTTACAGACAACGATAAAACAGTAAGTGGATTTGGCTCATACGATATTTGGCTGCTAAAGTTAGACCAAAACTTAACTAAACTAGACGAAGGTTGTTATGGGGGGTCGGACAGTGAATATGGAGGAGAATCGGACATACTGGTAGATGGCACTGATATTTATATTGTGTGCTCCTCTCAATCGGATGTTTCAGGAAATAAAACCGCACCAAGATATGGCGGAAGCACTACGAGAGATTATTGGTTGTTTAGGTTAGATAATAATTTGGACATGGTGTGGGACTATACTTTTGGAGGAGATGGAGGCTCGTTTTCTGACCAGTCCTACGTATTAGAAAAAAATAACGATATGCTTTTTATAGTGGGACTTTCTCGCACACCTTCATCTACCGGCACTAAAACCTCACCCTACTATGGCAATACCGATATTTGGGTAGTTGTAACCGATTTAAATGGTATTGAAATTGCTCAAGGAAGTTATGGTGGTACCGAATACGACTCTGCTAAGTCAGCTACTTTTGACAGCGATGGTTATTTATTTATAGCAGGCACTTCTAATAGTAATATTTCTGGCAACAAAACCCAAAATTCAAAAGGAAGTCATGATTACTGGTTATTAAAAATAGATGCACGAAAATCAGTTGGTGTATATAATATTTCATCGAATCAATA
>JBKHVV010000117.1:0-4808 GCA_046569885.1 Bacteroidia bacterium | reverse complement strand
CCATTTTTGAGTTTTGGAATTTATCAGATGCAATTAGGGTTCGCATCGAAACGGTGTCTGGGTCGGAGTTTGGAACTTCAATACCAATGGTTCCTTTGCCAGGAATGGGGGCAATGATACGGATACCCAAAGCTGCCAAACTTAGCGCGATGTCATCTTCTAAGTTTTTGATTTTAGAAATACGCACACCGGGCGCAGGAATGATTTCGTATAGCGTAACCGTAGGACCAACCGTTGCCTTGATTTTAGCAATTTTAATATTGTAGTTGTTGAGTGTTTCTACAATTTTATTTTTGTTCAACTCAAGTTCTTCTTTGTTGATGGTTACGTCATCGTTGCCATATTCTACAAGCAAATCAATAGGAGGTAACTCGTAGGTAGAGAGCTCTAATTTGGGGTCGTACTCGCCAAACTCTTGTAGTTTTTTGTTGAGTTCTTCTTCGCTTAAAATGGTTTCATCTTGGGCAACTTCTACAGAAAATTCGCCATCTCCTTCGGAAGTTATAAGCTCACTGTCAATATTTGCAGGTAGTTCTTCTTGGCTATTTGGCTCTTCAATAATTAACTCATCTTCTATAACAGGAAGGTCTTTTTTTAATTCTATTTGTGTTTCTAACTCAAGGTAATTATCTGTTTCTTCATCAAGAAAATTGCGATCGGGCATGATAAAGTTGTCATCAACTTTATCAAAGCCATCATCTTCTTTTTCTGTTTTTTCATCCATTGCTTCTTCAGAATTTTTGTTGAATAGAGCACCTAATTTATCTACCAAAGCATCGTAAGGTGGATTAAAAATAATCGTTACTCCGAGCAATCCGATAAACAAAACGGATAGAAATGTGCCGACACTTCCAAACGTTTGATTGAACCAATCGTTGATGCCGTAGCCAAATGCACCAGGTAAAAAGTCGTTGGGTGTGTTGGCAAAATAGCCAAACATAAGTGGCAACCAAAAACATCCGAAAACCATTATTTGAAACGATTTCCAAAGAGGTAATGGTGTTTTTTGAAACAAGAGTTTTACCGAAAGCAAAACCATATAAGCGGCTAAAAGAAATGAAGCTACGCCAAACCAATTATGAATAAAAATATGTGCTACATATGCACCAAATTTTCCCATCCAGTTGTGAACGATGATATCATCACTTTGAAAAACAAATTCAAAAAAGGTTTGATGGTCAACTTTATCGTGGTCAATTTTCCAATTTACAAGGTAGGATATGAAAGAAATGAGTAAAAACAAGCCTATAGCCATCAACAACACACCCGTAATGCGCTTTATTTTGCTAAGATTTACATCGGGCAACTTAAAGCTTTTTTTAGAGCCGTTTTTCTTTTTTTCGGGCTTACTTTCTTTTTCGTTTTTGTATGTATTGTATTTCGACATTTTATAGCGAATAGGTGTTTTACATCTCGTCAAAAATACATGAAGTGTTTTGTTTACAACCGAAAAATATGATTGGTTATTCAACAGAGGTTTGTTGATGATGAAAATGTGGAAGATGCTTTCAAGTTTAGAAGTAAGCAAAAAGCCACCCAAATTTGGTGGCTTTTTTTTAGAATTAAATCACATCAATTACTTTTTATCATCTTCCGAATCTTCGGTCTTTTCTACTTCTTCTATCTCTTCAATTTCAATTATTTTGGTAACTTTTACCTTTTTGTTTGGGTCGTGATGTTGTGGTTTGTGTGGCGGACGTGGCCCTTTATGATGCTTCATTTCTTGTCTGTGTCTCATCTCTTTTTTGTGCTCCATTTCCTTTAGTTTAGCATCAGCTTCTACTCCTTTGTAAATCTCTTCGGTGGTTTTACCATCCTTAGTGGTTTTAATGGTGAGTACTTTTTCACCATCAATGTGCTCAATGGTGGTTTCTTTTCTGATTTCTTTTTTTACAGGTTCTTTGTCATCTTGCGCAGAAGCTACAGAAAATGTAGCTACAGTCAAGGCTACTACTGCTAATGATTTGATTGTGGTTTTCATAATTTTATAGTTTTAATTGGTTTACATTGTCAAAATAACAATAATGTTGCCAAACTTATTGTTAAACGGTAGTTAAATAATGTTAAAAACGACTTGATTTTGTTTAAGTTAAAATAAATCCATTACTTTGCGGTATAATTTAATACTCAAAAAAATGATGAAAAATATTTTAATTACTGTTGTTACAGCAATCATCACTACTGTGATTGTTTGCCATTTAACGTGTTATTTCTGTGGTTCGTGCAAAGGAGATTCTTGCCACAAGCCAAACACTGAGTGCACAAAAGGTAAAGAGGGTTGTAAAAAAGGTCACAGTTCTTGCAAGAAAGATTGCAAAAAAGCATGCTGTAAAAAAGCGGATGCGGATTCAACAGCTACAGAAACTGTAGAAATGGATTCTACTGCTGTTGCAGCTTAACGAATTTTTTTTAAACGTTTAAACCCATCTCATTGAGGTGGGTTTTTTGTTTCTTTTAGTTTCGGAATGAATATATCGAAAGGCACCTGAAATGGTTTTAAATACCCTTTCACCACATGATATTTCGATAAGTTTACCGCCAAATAAATAGTAATGTAACCATAGATGTAGTAAGACTTGTAGAGTAATTGATTGGCGTAAAAAACATTCTCGGTTAAACCTACATAGATGTAAAGAAAACCAACCACTCCAATTAAATTTCTTACCAACTGAAACTGAATGTCATCGTTATTTATCTGCGTTTCTTCACTGTAAAAGTTAGATAAATTAATAAGGTTGTTTTTCATCGTGAACCATATATGTACAGTGATTAAGAAAAACAGAGTCGTAAAACCCGAAAATTTTGAAACGATAGGATTAAGTAACCAAAAATTATAAAATCCGTGCGATGAGATGGCGATTAAAAAGAAAATTCCAACAAAAACAGGATAAAAAATGTGTGGTTTAAGTTGTTTGTACAATACAATTCCGTAGGCAATGGTAGAACTAAACGTCATGTGCGCTACCGTAGCATAAAAGGTTCTTGCCAGTATTATTTCAATGCCTCTATTTTTGAGATATAGCACATTTTCGGCAAATGCAAAACCCAAAGCCGATACAGAAGCGTACAAAATAAAATCGTAAGGCTCGTTGATGACTTTTCCTTTCCACAAAATAAAAATAATAGGTAGAAATTTTACCGTTTCTTCGATTAATCCAATTCCAAAAACACAGTATAATAAGTCGTTTAATGGTTTGCCATTTAATGAAAAACCTAATGAACTTGCTAAATTGTATAATGGAAAAGTTAAGAATGCAGAAGCAGCACCAAGTATAAAAATGATAATTACGTAGCGTTTTTTTTCTCTTTCGTACACATCCAATTTTAGAATATAATCTAGCCAAATAAGTGCTGTAATAAATGAAAGAATAATGCTAACAAAAAGATTTAAACTCTCGTTTTTTGCATTTATTTTTAAGCCAAGCCATTCAATAATAGGTGTTAAATTTAATAGTAAGAAAGGCAACAAAATAGAGTAGGACAGGGCAATTACATAGCCAAATCGTTCGTAGGTAAAAAATGATTTTTTGTTTTCCGCTTGATTGTATTCTTTAAAGATTTTGACTATCCAAAATGCTATAAAAAAGATAGTGATTGCGTTGAAAATAAAATATAAAAAATCTTTACTCAAGGCTATTTGATTAATCTAATTCTGTTGTCTTCAATAGTGATTAAACGACTTTTATAAAGAGCGCCTATTGCTTTTTTAAAATTCTTTTTACTCATTTTTAATAGAGCAATTATTTCATCGGGTGAAGATTTATCACCTAAGTTCAAAACACCACCTTGTGCTTTTAGTTCGTCTAAAATTACTTCTGTAGAATCTTTAACTTTTCTATAGCCAAATGGGCGCAGGCTGACATCAATTTTATTGTCTTCACGAAGTCTTTTTATGTAGCCTTTTAGCTCATCATTTTGTTTTAGTATTACATAAATATCGTCTTGATACACCAAACCAATATGTTTTCTATTGATGAGAACATTTACACCTAAGTCAGATTGGTTTAGAACAATCAAGCTTACTTCATCACCAGGTTTGTAATTGATGTTTTCGTTTTTTATGTATTTCTTAATTTTACTAGAACCAATGAGTCGTCTAGTTGCTTTGTCTTCTAATAAAATTACGGCATAACGTTTACCTTCTTGCATTTTTTCTTGTTGTTCGTTAAACGGAACAAACAAATCTTTGGGTAAGCCCCAATCTAAAAATGCACCCACAAATGTTACGTTTCTTACTTCCAAAAGTGCAATTTCGTTTAGCATAATGGTAGGACGTAGGGTAGTGGCAACCAATCTATCTTCCGAATCGGCATAAATAAAAACATCAACAGTATCATCTAGTGAAATGCCTTCTATGTAAGCATTTGGCAATAATACTTCGTTTTGATCTTCGTCTTCTAAATAAAAGCCATTGTCGGTTTGACGAATCACTTTTAAAGAATTTATTACTCCAAGTTGAATCATAATTTTAGAATTTATATCGTGCTTTAGGCGTAATGTCTAACTCTGAAAAGTCTTTGTTTAAAAATTTATAGTAAGCCGTAATACCTATCATAGCTGCGTTATCGGTGCAATATTCAAATTTAGGAATGTAATAATTCCATTGATGTTTTTCTGAAAATTGTTGCAGTTGTTTTCTCAATTCACTATTTGCAGAAACACCACCAGCAATGGCAATGTGCTTTATTTTGTAATGCTCGGCTGCTTTTTTTAGTTTGCTCAACAAAAATGAAATAATAGCTTGTTGATACGAAGCGCAAATATCGTTTAAGTTTTCTTTGATAAAGTTTTCGTTTTTTGCTATTTCG
>JBKHVV010000116.1:0-4818 GCA_046569885.1 Bacteroidia bacterium | reverse complement strand
TGGATTAACTATTATAGTTATGTTTTGAAAGTAGACAAGCAGGGCTTGCTTTTGATAAATTATAATGATTTTTGTGCGCAACCCACAAAAACCGTGTCGTGTATTTTGAAAGAATTTAACACCTCTGTTGCTAAAGAAATACAAGCATATAAAAACGAAAAAACATTAAGCGAAAATTTCTCAAAAGAACTTTTAGAAAAAGCAAATGCAATTTATGAGCAACTGCTTAAAATAAAAACAACTATTCAACCGTAACCGATTTGGCTAAATTTCTTGGCTGGTCAACGTTGCAGCCACGCATTACAGCAATATGATACGAAATCAGTTGAAAAGGAATGGTCGCTAAAAGAGGAACCAAGCAATCATCTGTTGCAGGAATTTCAATAACATGGTCTGCCATTGATTTTACTTCGGTATCGCCTTTAGTAACGATGGCAATAACTTTTCCTTTTCGCGCCTTTACTTCTTGAATGTTGCTGACCACTTTTTCGTACGAACTATCTTTTGTAGCAACAACAAACACGGGCATTTCCTCATCAATCAACGCAATGGGGCCATGCTTCATTTCTGCTGCGGGATAGCCCTCAGCATGTATGTAAGAAATTTCTTTCAGCTTTAAAGCACCTTCTAAAGCCACAGGAAAATTATATCCTCTCCCTAAATAAAGCGCATTTCGAGAGTCTTTATAAATCTCAGAAAGAAATTGAATGTGCGCGTCTAATTGTAATGTTTCTTCAACTTTTTCAGGAATATTTTCCAATTCAACCAACAAACGATTGAATCGGCTAGCGGATAGCACCCCTTTCTTCTTACCTAGCATTAATGCCATTAAGGTAAGAACAGTAACCTGAGCGGTAAATGCTTTTGTAGAAGCCACACCAATTTCTGGTCCAGCATGAGTATAAGAACCCGCATGCGTTTCGCGAGAAATAGACGACCCAACCACATTACAAACACCAATAATTATAGCACCCTTTTCTTTCGCTAATTTTATGGCAGCCAATGTATCTGCGGTTTCTCCCGATTGAGAAATAGCAATTACTACATCGCCTTCATTGATAACAGGATTTCTGTATCTAAATTCCGAAGCATATTCAACCTCAACAGGAATGCGTGCTAAATCTTCAAATAAATATTCGCCCACCAAACCAGCGTGCCATGAAGTACCACACGCAACTATAATTATTCTGTTGGCATTTGCCATAGCATCTGCATAGTCGCTAATTCCACCCAAAGAAACAATACCTTTGTTGGCGTTTAATCTTCCTCTGAAACAGTCTCTAATTGAACGTGGCTGTTCGTGAATTTCTTTTAACATGAAATGCTCGTAACCGCCCTTTTCAAGTGTTTCCAATTCCAACTCCAATTGCTGAATAAATGGTGTGGTTTCTTTATTGGCAATGGTTTTTAATTTTAAACCATCTTTTAACGTAATTTTTGCTATTTCGCCATCTTCAAGATACACCACATTTTTAGTATATTCAATAATTGGCGTAGCATCAGAAGCAATGAAATATTCATCTTCACCAATACCAATTACAAGCGGACTACTTTTTTTTGCAACAATTATTTGGTCGGGACTATTTTTAGAAATTACAGCAATGGCGTAAGCGCCAACGACTTCATTAAGCGCCATTCTTACCGCTTCAAACAAATCAACGCTTTCAACTTTTTTAATTTCTTCAATTAAATGCGCCAAAACCTCAGTATCAGTTTCGCTTTTAAAAACGTGTCCTCTTTTTGTTAACTCTTCTTTTAATGTGTTGTAGTTTTCAATAATACCGTTATGAATGATGCACAAGCCTTCATCGCCCGAAAGGTGTGGGTGAGCATTCACATCGTTTGGCGCGCCATGCGTAGCCCAACGCGTATGTCCAATACCAATATTTCCTGTTGTTGATTGTGAAGCAACATGTTTTTCTAAATTACTTACTTTGCCTTTGCATTTGTAAACATGTATACCGTCATTTAATAGTGCAACACCCGCGCTGTCGTAACCACGATATTCAAGACGTTTTAATCCTTTTATTAAAATAGGATAAGCTTCTTTTTTGCCGATATATCCAACAATTCCACACATAGTATTAGTAGGTTGAGTAGTATAACTTTAAAACGGGTTTTGCAGACGATGAACTTACTCCATAAAGCACAGCACGATTGGCCGTAACAGAACCACCAACGGGACCAACGCGAAGTTTTGAAGTTGTCCACTCGCCCGAAATAATTTTATTTACGAAAGACGTAATATTAAACTTATATGTTGCATCTGTTCCTAAAGTTCCGCCAATGCTTCCTAAAAATTGGTCTGGCAGAAAAACCGTTTCACCATCGTTAGAAAACCCAAAAATAAAGGTACTTGAAGGGTTTGCATAATTAGTGGATGAGCTATTGTTTATGGGCAATTCGAGAATCGCTTTATTTATGACAATATTTTTTACTCCTGCTAAATTTTTTAGATGTGGAAAATCAATTTCGGTATTTACACCAGCCATTGATTGGATATAAAATTCGTTATCTCCAAGCGAAGGATTATTTAGCAACGCCTCAACAGAAGTTCCTGTATAATCGTGCGTAAAGTGATTGAAATAGGCAATGTTTGAACCAAGTTTAAAATCAAATTGTTTTTTAGGCACATTAGTATCGGAAGCATCGGTATAATTAAGCACTAACTTTGCTTCTGTGCTGTGAATATCAATCCCTACAATAGCACCTTCTCCTGATGCTTGAGTACTATTATTAACTTTAATGTGTAATCCTTTAAACCAACTTACAAAAGCATCATCTCCACTTAGGGCTGTTGAGCCAGCATTTATGATATCGTTTGCCAAACTCTCATCTAACTTAATACGAATCATTGGCGACTTTTTTTCGCCACCAATAGTTACAGAGTCGGTTGGATTTGGAGCAATTATTTCAAACCCAGCCTTAACATAATTTATGCTTGTATTATTAAGGGTTTGAGACGAGTAGTAATCATTGTCTTTGACTATATCTTCGGACAAGCGATATACTTCAAATGTTTGCGCATCTAAGGTGCCATAGTAATTTACAAGTGGAAGTTGTAAATAAAAAGAATCTACCGTTGCGCTGGATGGAACGCCATTGAAAGTAAAATCTACTTTGCCTCCAGTTTTTATTTGCGTAAAAAGTTCAGCGTTTGATTTTCCAAAAACAGGATCAACGTAGCTACCAAGCAATACGGTTGAGGAAACTTCATCTGTTCTTAACGAATCTGATTTTACAATTTTAATGGCAAGCGTGCTTGTGTCAATTAAACTTAATCCAAGCAATTCATCATCAAGAAGCTCTTTGCCGGTGTTGTTATTATTAAATCGCTCTTTTTTACAAGAAGTAGCAAAAGCTACAAAACACAACACGGAAAGCAAAGCTGCTCTCCGTGTCTTGTTAAATACAAAACTAAAAAAAGTATGATTAAGCGAGCGCATTGTTTGTTTCAAGCACTTGCTCGTAAAAATCGGAATATATTTTTGCAAGGTTTTCTCCTGCTGCATGCATCAATGTTGGTTTGTCGTTATCTGTGGCAAACTTTTGAAGCGATTTAGACGTTGTTTTTTCTTCAAAAATTACACCATCAGAAAATTTAATAGCCGTTTTACACAAGTTTTCGTAAGAAGGATCTTTCAGCAATTTTGTATCGTTTGCATCAAAACCATCAAACGAAAGTTTGCTTGGTAATTTAGGGTTTAACGAACCTTCAAATGCATTATTGTACACAGAGAACACAACTTTTGCTTCGTTAAAGTGCGGGTCGTTAGCATAAAACTTTTTAATGTACATCGGCATCATCGCTGTCATCCAGCCGTTGCAATGAATTACATCAGGTGTCCAACCTAATTTTTTAACCGTTTCCAACACGCCTCTGCAAAAGAAAATAGATCGCTCGTCATTGTCTTCGAACAGAATATTTTTAGTGTCGCACACGATTTCTTTGCGCTTAAAAAACTTTTCGTTGTCTATAAAATACACCTGCATTTTCGCTTGCGGAATAGAGGCAACTTTTATAATTAACGGATGGTCGGTATCGTTAATAATTAAGTTCATTCCAGAAAGACGAATCACCTCGTGAAGTTGATGTCTTCGCTCGTTTATACAGCCAAAACGCGGCATAAACACACGAATTTCTTTGCCGTATTCTTGTACGCTTTGCGCTACATTTTTTACTATTTCGGATAGGTTTGTTTCGCTTAGAAAAGGATTGATTTCTTGAGATACGTAAAGCACTCTCAGTTTTTGTTCAGACATATTCTTAAAAGTGGTTTTAAAAATTTCGATTACAAAAATATAGAAAAAAAAGCGGATATTCAAGTGATTGGTGTAGTTTTGTTTTCTCACCACACACTAAAGTGTTGATAGTCAAAAACAAAGAGAATTTAGCCAATCATCTTTTCGAGTGGCGAAGCAAAGGACTTAAAATTGGTTTTGTGCCAACGATGGGCGCATTGCATTTGGGTCATTTAAGTTTGATAGAAAAAGCCAAAAGCGAAAACGATGTTGTAGTGTGCAGCATTTTTGTTAATCCCACACAATTTAACGATTCTAAGGACTTTGATAAATATCCGCGCACAGAAAACGCAGACGTACAACTATTGCAAAACAAGGGTTGTGATGTAATTTATCTTCCTTCGGTGGAAGATATTTACCAAAATGAAACAGAATTTAAACTTGATTTAAAAGGCTTAGATAAAGTAATGGAAGGCGCATACAGGCCAGGACACTTTTTAGGTGTAATTAGAGTGGTGAAGCGTTTTTTTGAAATTGTCCAACCAACCAACGCTTATTTCGGACTGAAAGATTTTC
>JBKHVV010000115.1:0-4914 GCA_046569885.1 Bacteroidia bacterium | reverse complement strand
TTATCCAACAAAGGCACCTTACTTTTCATCGAAGCCTTGAATTTATCTTCGAACAAAGCCATGTGTTCTTTAATGGGCGCTTGTATTTCTGTTAGCACAGACATTTATGGGGCAATTTGAATTAAGCCGTACATTTTACTTTTTTCGGTAGGCATGATTAATCGATTATCGAACGTTCTATACGATAGTTTAGGTCTTAAAATTAAACTGTTTTTTTCAGTTTTTACTTCCGAATACGATAAATCTCCGTTGGCATTTATTTTTGCTTGAACAACAATGGCACGTTGCGGATAGTTCATGTAGCGCAGGTTTTGCTCTCTGTTGGGCAAATCAATATTACGTGGATGGTCGTTAAAATAAACATATAAATTATTGTTGAAATAGGTGAGTGCGTACGATAAAAAGTAGCCATAGTCATTTACTGAATATTGTTTTTTGGCAATTTTTTTATTCCACTCAATGTGTCCTTCTTCATCAACGCTTACCACAATAATATCGTTGTAATAATAGATGGTAGAATAGTTTACAAACCCGCTGGTAATGTCGTTGTAAGTAGAAATGGATTTAAAATATTGTTCTGCTACAAATATAGCTCCACCGTTGGGTTTTACTATAAAATGGTCGAAATAAAACGAGCTTAATTCACCACCTTTTTTTACTTTTCGTGGCGGTAAAAATTCTGATAAAAATTGTTCGCCAAATGGCTTGATGGACTTCTCGGAAATTTGGTTGGTGATTAAATCAATAGATAAGAAAAATGTGCCAGCAATGCTAAAACTTTTGTCGTTGGAGTAAAAACCACCAACGTATAATTTGTTGTTGGGTGCTACTTCAAATGTGGCAGAGTTAATCCATTTTCCTGTTAAACTCAATTCAAATTCTTTAATGGTTTTAGTAGAATTATCGTAGCGAATTAAAATGAATTTTTCAGGATTGCTGAATGATTTTTCAAGGTTGGTATTTCCCAAAATAAATACATTGTCGTTATAAAATTTTATTTTTTCCAAATTAAAATTTTGCGCAGCGTAGGGTAGCTCTAATTTCTCTTTCCAAAGCAAATTTAAATCGCTCGAATAACGTGAAATTTCATAGGTTTCGTTACTTGTTTTTTCGTAAGGTGGTTGACCAACAAATAAAATTCCTGTGCTGTCTGAGTTTACTTTAAAAGAAGGCGGTCGGTTGGTTTTGTCATAACTCAAACTTCCTAAAATTATTGACGCACTTTTTGAATAATTATACACCAACGCGGTGAGTTTTCTCGCAGCTCTGTCATCGGCTTCGTAATAGACATAAGGCGTGTTGTTCTGTACAAAAATTTCTTTAATGTTGATGTTGGCGCTATTTTCCGAAAAGGGCAATTCTATGGGTATGTTGCTCACTTTGTTGAGTTGTCTGTTATAGACATCAATCTCAAATTTAGATGCAGAAAATGTAGGGTTTTGGCGTTTTAAAACATACACCAACGAATCATTTGAGCCAATGATGTTTTTTACTTCTTCACGATTTACCAAGCGACTTATATTGCTTGTGGTAATTGTTTGCGCTAAGGCTGTACTACAAATTAACAGAAAAATATATGTGAAAAAGTTACGCATTAACAGCTACTTTATTTTTGTTGGCTAGTTGTCCGCAAGCGGCATCAATATCTTTTCCGCGACTTCTGCGAATGTTTACGATTAATTTTTTTCGTTCTAAATAATTTGCAAAGGCATCTACTTTTTCTCTATCAGCTTGCTGAAATTTTCCGCCATCAATAGGATTATATTCAATGATGTTAATTTTGCAAGGCACATGTTTACAAAAAATAGCCAACTCTTGTGCATCCATCAACGTGTCGTTAAAGTCTTTAAAAATGATGTACTCAAACGTTACGCGTGTTTTTGTTTTGCTGTAAAAATATCTCAACGCTTCTGCCAATGCCTCTAAAGAGTTGGTTTCGTTGATGGGCATTATTTCGTTGCGTTTTTTATCGTTTGCTGCGTGTAATGACAATGCCAAATTAAATTTTACTTGGTCATCGCCTAATTTCGTAATCATTTTGGCAATGCCAGCCGTAGAAACCGTAATACGCTTTGGAGACATGCCCAAACCTTCTTCCGAAGTAATCATTTCTACGGATTCTAGTGTGCTGTTATAGTTGAGTAATGGCTCGCCCATACCCATATAAACAATATTCGATAGCGGAGTGTTGTAATGTTCTTCGGCTTGTTTTTTTATTTCTACAACTTGTTCGTGAATTTCGTAAGGGTTAAGGTTGCGCATGCGTTTTAGTTGGCCTGTGGCGCAAAATGTACATGTTAAACTACAACCTACTTGCGATGAAATACAAGCCGTCATGCGAGTTTTGGAAGGAATTAAAACGCCTTCTACTACGTTTCCATCGTACAGCTTAAAGGCAGATTTGATGGTTTTGTCTGCACTTATTTGTTTGTCTGCAACGGTGAGTATGTGAATAACGAAATGCTCATCCAGCAAAGCACGTAAAGGCTTTGATAGGTTGGTCATTTCATCAAACGACTTCACATTTTTTTTCCACAACCATTCGCGAATTTGTTTTGCACGGAATGATTTTTCGTTGTGTTCTTCAAAAAATGTTTTTAGTTCGTCTAACGATAACTGCTTTATATCTCGCTTCTGCTCCATCTTTGCAAAGATAAGCAAGTTAATTGAGTCAGCGAGTTATTTGCCAATGTAGCGAATAAAAGTCTATTTTCCTTTACCGTTGCCTTTTCCGGGTTCAACTTTTATTTCTACCCCTTTAGGTTTTACTTTGAATTTAGCAACGTGATTGGCGTTGTCTTTTTGAGGATTATCAGTATCCAGTTCCAACTCTACTTTTTTGGCAGTTTTAAAGTTTATTTTTGAATACATGGTTGGCAAGGATGCCGAAACAATCCACTTGCCGCCACTTAAATAGATATAAACATTGCGTTGCAAATCGAAATAGAAGTTGTGGTCGGAAAAATAAATGTGTCGCGTTTGCGCTCTATAACCTTTTGCAGGAGCCCAAGGTGGAGGTCCGCCTCCGCCCTTTTCGTTGCTTCTTCCTTGACCTATAGAATCTGTTGGCAACACAAGGATTAGCGCTAACAGCACCATTATTCCTTTGAGTTTATTTTTTAGCGTCATAATTTTGTTCGTTTTGTTTGTTGTTTTCAAAGATAGCAAAAATTAAACCAAAAGTCAAATGGTGATTTCAGTCACCCAATAAACGTTGAATTAACTCGAAATTTGCTATCATTGTAAAACATAAATCAAATTAAGATGAAATTTTCAAAACTATTTTTCTCGTTGATGACAGCAGGAATGCTATTGGCAAGTTGCAGTAATTCTCAAGGACAGAGCTACAAAAATGTAGATGTAAACAAAGCGCAAGAAATTATTTCTTCTGCCGAAAATGTAGTGGTGTTAGATGTGCGTACACCTCAAGAATTTAGCGAAGGCCACATGGAAAATGCCGTGAATATTGATATTTACAGCAGCGATTTTGAAGCGCAATTAGCTCAGTTAGATAAAAGCAAAACCTATGTGGTTGTTTGTCGTTCGGGTGGTAGAAGCGCCAAAGCATCGGATAAAATGACGAGCATGGGCTTTGAATCTGTAAACAACATGGAAGGTGGCTTTACAGCTTGGGCAGGCGCAGGTAAACCTTCTGTAAAGTAAGCGCGTTCGGTGAACATTCTTCCTCCTAAAAACAGTGCATTTTACAAGGGCTTTTTCCTTGTTGTACTATTTGCTGCTATTGCTACTTACATTGCCCAATGGCATGTGTTAAAATCAACAGGCATTAGTCCGCTTATTGTGGGCATTGTTTTAGGGATGGTGTTTGGCAACACCTTACGCAGCAAGCTCCCTATCGATTGGTCGCCAGGGATTATTTACAACACAAAAATTATTTTGCGTGCAGCCATTATTTTTTATGGCTTTAGAATTACTTTTCAGCAAATTGCAGCCGTTGGTATAGATGGTTTGTTGGCAGATGTCATCATGCTAAGCACCACATTTTTATTGGGCTCCATAGTAGGCATCCGATGGTTGAAGATGGATAAGGAAACCACGTTTATGTGCTCTTCGGGAGCTGCTATTTGTGGTGCTGCTGCGGTATTAGCCACCGAGCCAGTGGTAAAAGCCGAAAGTCATAAAACATCTGTGAGCGTGGCTACGGTGGTGGTGTTTGGAACCATCGCCATGTTTTTATATCCTATTTTGTATAAAGCAGGTTTGTTTGGATTTGATACCAATCAAATGGGCATTTACATTGGTGCTTCGGTGCATGAAGTGGCACACGTAGTGGGCGCAGGAAATGCCATTAGCCCCGAAACTGCTGACGTAGGGATTATTGTAAAAATGGCGCGTGTAATGTTGCTAGTGCCATTGCTTATGGTGTTGAGTTATTTCATTAGTAAACAAAGTGCTACTTCAACTACCAAAACAAGCATAAAAATTCCTTGGTTTGCGGTGGGCTTTATTGCCGTTGCGGCATTTAACTCCTTTGATTTTTTACCTAAAGATGTAGTGCACACCATTAACGTAGCGGATACATTTTTACTTACGATGGCAATGACGGCTTTAGGTATGGAAACTACCGTTGCAAAATTTAAAGCCGTTGGCGGAAAGCCATTCTTACTGGCATTTATCCTCTTTATTTGGTTGATTGGTGCAGGGTGGTTAACTACCTACTTCATCAGTTGAAACAGCTATAACTTGAATTTTTAGTTCGGGATGTTCGCGCGCATATTTTTTGAAGTAGCGAAAATTTTTTACATAAAGTCTATCCATCATTCTATTACTCCAGTAATACATAAGTACATATTTTGTGTCTTCTTTGATAGAATATTTTTCTCCCGTTGAAGATTTAAAATGGTTAAGTTGTACATCAAGAGATTCCACAATCATTGTGTCCATGTAGCCCTC
>JBKHVV010000114.1:0-5106 GCA_046569885.1 Bacteroidia bacterium | reverse complement strand
CGACTATAATTTTGATGTGAGAGAACGCGGAGGAATGTTGTCTGCGGGGCAACGTCAATTACTTTCATTCATCCGTGCCTATGTTTACAATCCAAAAATATTAGTGCTTGATGAAGCAACATCATCTGTTGACACCGAAACAGAATTGCTCATTCAAAATGCCATTGAAAAATTGACAGAAAATAGAACGTCTATCATCATTGCCCATCGTTTATCAACCATCAAAAAAGCAGATAAAATAATTGTTTTAGATAAAGGAGAAATTATTGAAAGTGGCACACACGATGAGCTTTTAAGACTTAACGGAGCTTACAAACGTTTGTACGATTTGCAGTTTAAATAAAAACGTGTTAACGTACGAATGTGTTATCGTGTTAAGGTTTTTTTATTATCAAATTATCTCATCATCGAATTATCTAATTAACTTTGTTCCCCTCAACATCTCTCGCTTACCTGGAGGACCTTGCAAACGCTCCATTTTGTAGCCAACACTTTCTAAATCTCTTCGCACTTGACCTTTGGCGCAATAGGTAACAAACGTGCCATTATTTGTGGTAGCATTATATAGTTTTTGAAAAATTTCTTTTGTCCACATATCGCTTTGCGCACGTGGTCCAAAGGCATCAAAATAGATTAAATCATACGTTTCATTTAGTATAACTTCTTCAATTTTTGCATAAATTTTATGTAATGAAAAGCGTTCATCAATAGCTATTTTTTTATTCCATTCTACTTGATGAATGGATTGAAAAAATGGAGCCAATTCTGGCACATTCAATTGTTCCAAATAGTTTAATGCCTGGCATTCATCCCAAGAAAGAGGAAAAGCATCAATAGCGGAATAGTCTATTTTTAAATTATTTTTTTGAGCAAATTGTTTGGTTACTAAAGCATTTAATCCTGTACCAAAACCCATTTCAAAAATTCGGATTTTAGTTTCTGATTGAGAGATATGCTCTAAACCATTTTTTATGAACACGTGCAATGCTTCGTTTACTGCACCATGCACAGAATGGTAGTGCTCATCTAAATGTTCTACAAACAAAGAATGAGAGCCGTCCGAAGTAGTAATTATTTTAGGTTTTGCCAATTTAAAATTGTTTGTTTGCCAATGCAATAATATGCATTACTTTTGGGTTAAATTATCAAATTTAACTAAAACAATGAGCGATTTTAATCCTAGTGGCGTTGGCATAAAAAACGGCAACATCTTTGGTTTTCCTTACACAAAAGAAGAAGCCGATTTAGTAATCATGCCCGTTCCGTGGGATGCAACGGCATCTTATACTAAAGGAACGTCTAAAGGACCTCAAGCCATTTTAGATGCCTCTGTACAATTAGATTTTTACCACCCTTTTTGTGCAGATGCGTGGAAAAGTAAGCTATACATGGAACCAATTTCTTTAGAAATTGAAACGTTAAATGCTGCTTGTTGTGAAAAAACTATTCCTTATATAAAATTCTTAGAAGAAGGTGGAAATATCAACTCAAGCCCTCAATTTAAAAAAGTTTTAGACGAAGTAGAAGAACATCAAAACACTCTAAAAAACATCATAAAAACAAACGCTTTAGAGTATATAAAACAAGGTAAAATACCTGCCATTTTAGGCGGAGAACACAGCACTCCGCTTGGCTTAATAGAAGCCATGAGCGAACATTACAACTCGTTTGGTATTTTACAAATTGATGCTCATGCCGATTTAAGAGACAGCTATGAAGGATTTACTCAGTCGCATGCCAGTATTATGTTTAATGCCATAAAGCTACCTAATTTGGTGCGCTTAACACAAGTAGGTATTCGCGACATTTGCCAAGATGAAATCGACATTATAAACGATTCTGAAGTTATTTCAACATTTTTCGATTGGCAAATGAAATCTGCCATATACGATGGCACCTCAACATGGGGAAAAATCGTTGACAACATTATAAAATCACTCCCTCAAAATGTGTACATCAGTTTTGATATTGATGGACTAAAACCTTATCTATGCCCTAACACAGGCACACCTGTACCAGGCGGATTAGAATTTGAAGAGGTGGCCTATCTTTTGAGAAAATTAGTAGAATCTGGTAAAAAAATTATTGGCTTCGACCTTAATGAAGTGGCACCAGGAAATGATGAGTGGAATGCCAACGTTGGTGCGCGTGTATTATGGTATTTAAGTGTGTATGCTTTAAAATCGAATGGGAAAATATAAACCCAAATTTGAAAATGTAACGATTTGAAGATTTGAAAATAAAATTGCTAACTTTCAACCTTCAACATTAAACCTTCAACATTTCAACTGAATGTCTGACATAAAAAATAAAATAAACCATTTAATCGCTCAAGAAATTGAAGCCATTAAAAACATCCCTATTGATGGCACTATCGAAAAAGCTATTGGTATCATTTTAGAAAAAACACAAAAACTAAAAGGAAAAGTTGTGGTGAGTGGTATGGGCAAAGCTGGACAGATTGGTCACAATATTTCAACTACACTAAGCTCTACAGGTACTACTGCGGTGTTCATTCATCCAAGCGAAGCACAGCATGGAGACTTAGGCATTTTACAAGAAAACGATGTCCTATTTTTAATTTCCAATTCTGGAAAAACGCGAGAAATTTTGGAGTTGATTACCCTCGCCAAAAATCTACATCCAAGCGTACCGATTATTTGCCTTACAGGAAATCCCGATTCTGAATTAGCTCAGCTTTCTGATGCGGTTTTGCACACCGGTCACCCAAAAGAAATTTGTCCATTGGGTTTAACGCCCACCACCTCAACAACAGTAATGACAGTAGTTGGAGATGTATTAGTGGTTTTATTGATGGAGCGAATTGGCTTTACCAAAGAAGATTATGCTAAACGCCACCATAGTGGGTATTTAGGAGATAAAGCGAGGAACTAATTAGATGATGAGTTAATCTGCTAATGTGATGATTTGAAAATGTGCCGATGTGCCAATACAGCAATTTTAAAATGACCTTTGACTTTATAGACTTTAGACCTTAAGACTTTATCAGTAATAACTTTCAACATTTAACCATAAACTTTCAACCTTCAACTTTAAACCACTAATGCAAAAATTCACATTAATAGCTGGTCCTTGCGCCATGGAAGACAAAGCCACTGCTTTACACATTGCAAAAACTGTTAAGTCCATTTGCGATGAGCTAAACATTCATTTTATCTTTAAAGCAAGTTATCGCAAAGCCAATCGCTCACGCTTAGATAGTTTTACAGGCATTGGTGATGATGTGGCGCTGCAATATATCAAAGAAATTGGCGAAGAGCTCGGCATTGAAACCATTACCGATATTCATGAAAGCCATGAAGCAGAGAAAGTAAAAAACTATGTTAATCACTTACAAATTCCTGCGTTTTTGTGCCGACAAACCGAATTATTATTGGCGGCTGGTAAAACGGGTTTAGGTGTAAACATTAAAAAAGGGCAATTCGTTTCTCCCGAAGCTATGAAGTTTGCTGTTGAGAAAATAAAATCTACAGGCAACAATAATGTATGGTTGTGTGAACGTGGAACAACCTTTGGTTATAATGATTTGATTGTTGATGCAACATCTATCCACAGAATGAAGCAACACGGTGTACCTGTAATTATGGATTGTACGCACGCTGTGCAAAAACCCAACACTACCGAAGGCGTTACGGGTGGCGACCCAAGCATGATTGAAACCATTGCTTTATCCGCTGTGGCAACAGGTGCCGATGGTTTATTCATCGAAGTTCATCCCGACCCAAAAACTGCCCTAAGCGACCCACATACCATGCTTCAATTAGACAAATTGAGACCTATTTTGCAAAAGGTAATGAAAATAAGAATCGCTTTGGCTTAATTTTTGTTGCTATTCTTAGTATAAATCATCAACTATGAAAGCATTATACTGTGTAACAATTACAATCGTCTTTTTTAGCTCAGGATGTAAAGAGATGCGGTTACGAAGCGAAGACCGAATTCTCGGAACATGGAGATTTTCAGAAGCATCGTATTCCATACTTTTTGATAAAACAGACGTTTCAGATAAACATCGAGGAAAAACATTTACATTCTACGATGATAATACTTTTGAAATAGACTCATTAGGGTATATTAGTACAGGTACTTGGGTTTTTAATTACGATTATGACGCATCTACCGAAACTACCGACACAGAATTAATTCTTGCCTTTTCTCACGGAAAAACCTACAACAATCCTTGGGTTTGGAATTATGTTGCCATCTACAAAGAAAAAATGAACTTTTCATATCTAGAAGGTTTAAGGCAAATAAGTGTAAAAACGATTCGATAATTTTTCACGATTATTATTCTTAACTTTGGAGAACAATAAAAGCAATTAGAAGTTTCGTTTTATGAATACTGTGAAAAATTATATACAAGGCAAATGGATTGCTGGCAAAGGTGAAGAAACATCCTTGTTTAATGCCATTACAGGCGAACAAATAGGCGTTTGCTCAAGTGGTGGATTGGATTATGAAAGCATTATGGCTTATGGTCGTGAGAAAGGCGGTAAAGCGTTGCGTAAAATGACCTTTCGTGAGCGCGGTATCATGCTAAAAAACCTAGCGCTTTTCTTACTTGAGCGCAAAGAAAACTACTACCAACTAAGTGCTGCTACGGGTGCAACGCGCATAGATAGCTGGATTGACATTGAAGGTGGTATTGGCAACTTATTTGCCAACGCCTCTTTAAGACGCCAATTTCCTGATTTGCCTTACCATGTAGATGGCTCTGCGGTGGCGTTATCTAAAAACGGCACGTTTATCGGACATCACATTATGGTGCCCAAACAAGGCGTGGCCATTCACATCAATGCCTTTAATTTTCCTATTTGGGGAATGTTAGAAAAAATTGCGGTGAATTTACTAGCAGGTGTTCCTGCGGTGGTAAAACCATCAGAATATACGTGCTATCTTACAGAGTTGATGGTTAAAGACATCATCGATTCTAAACTACTTCCCGAAGGTGCTTTGCAATTGGTTTCTGGCTTAGGGCGTGGTATTTTAGATCATGTTACCAATCAAGATGTAGTAACATTTACAGGTTCTGCACATACTGGTAAAAAGTTAAAAAGCTTACCACAAATTCTTGAAAATTCGGTG
>JBKHVV010000113.1:0-5262 GCA_046569885.1 Bacteroidia bacterium | reverse complement strand
ACAAATGGTGTAATAAAATGGCAATTGTACTCTTCAGTTATACTTTGACTACTAAGAACCTTTTTCATTATTTTCTTCTTTCCATGACAATCACCAATAAAACCTTCCGTAATTTCAGCATCATCAGATGTAATTACATAATATTGATATCGGTACGAACTTGGAATCAGAAATTCTTCTTTTAAATTTTTTGGATTAAAGCTAAAACTAACTTCTGCACATTCATCCACTTCAAATTCAAAACTAAATCTTATTTCGACTTTATAGTTTTTTTGATTATCTATCTTTGGTAAGATAAAATCAACTCTTTTAAATCCTTCTTCAGGTTCTGGATAAGAGGGTTTTTGTTGTGAAAATAAATGAGAAAACAAAAACATTGAGATTGCTAGTAAAAAGTAATTTTTCATATTTCAATTTTATTAACTTCAGTTAAACACAAAGGTAATAAATATTAATAACGTATATATTATATTGAATTTAAACAAAAAACCCCAACATCACAGTCAGGGTTTTTCACAAATAGTATAGAGTTATTAATTACTCAGCTAAAATAATGGCTTTGTTGTTGGCTACTTCAAACACGCCACCGTTTACATCAAAAAATTGTTCTTTGTTGTTGCTGTCGGTAACTTTTACTTTACCTTTTTTAAGGGTAGTTATCAGCGCTGCGTGGTTTTCTAAAACGCCCAATTCGCCATCAATACCTGGTAGTACTACTGCTGTAACTTCGCCAGAGAAAAGTTGTTTATCGGGAGTTATTATTTCTAATTTCATTATTTAGTTATAAAGTTTAAAGTTAAAGGTTTAAAGTTTCACCCCTCTTAATCTCCCCTCAAGGGGAGAAGCACATTATCACATTTTCAAATTAGCTCATCATCTAATTATTTTACGTCTGCCAACATTTTCTTACCGGCTTCAATAGCTTCTTCGATGGTGCCTTTTAAGTTAAAAGCAGCTTCTGGGTATTCATCCACTTCACCATCCATAATCATGTTAAAGCCTTTGATGGTATCTTCTAAGCTTACAAATACACCTGGGATACCAGTAAATTGCTCTGCTACGTGGAATGGCTGAGACAAGAAACGTTGTACGCGTCTTGCGCGGTGAACTACTAATTTATCTTCTTCAGAAAGTTCGTCCATACCCAAAATAGCAATGATATCTTGTAATTCTTTGTAGCGTTGTAGAATTTCTTTAACACGCTGAGCACAGTCGTAATGTTTATCACCCAAAATAGCAGGTGTTAAAATTCTTGATGTAGAATCTAATGGGTCAACCGCAGGGTAGATACCTAACTCGGCAATTTTACGAGATAATACGGTGGTAGCATCTAAGTGCGCAAACGTAGTTGCAGGCGCAGGGTCAGTTAAGTCATCGGCAGGTACGTAAACCGCTTGTACCGATGTAATAGAACCCGATTTGGTTGAGGTAATACGCTCTTGCATTTGCCCCATTTCTGTGGCTAATGTTGGCTGATAACCTACCGCAGATGGCATACGACCTAATAGAGCCGATACCTCAGAACCTGCTTGTGTAAAACGGAAAATGTTGTCAATGAAGAACAAGATGTCTTTACCTTGTCCGTCACCTTCGCCATCTCTATAATATTCTGCTAATGTTAATCCTGAAAGAGCCACGCGTGCACGTGCACCTGGAGGTTCATTCATCTGACCAAATACAAACGTAGCTTTCGATTCTTTTAAGGCGTTTTTGTCAACTTTAGATAAATCCCATCCGCCTTTTTCCATAGAGTGCATAAACTCATCACCATATTTGATAATGCCCGACTCTAACATTTCTCTCAATAAGTCATTTCCTTCACGGGTTCTTTCACCAACACCTGCAAACACAGATAAACCACCGTGTCCTTTCGCGATGTTGTTAATTAACTCTTGAATTAATACGGTTTTACCAACACCGGCACCACCAAACAATCCGATTTTTCCACCTTTTGCGTAGGGTTCAATCAAGTCAATTACTTTGATACCTGTATAAAGTACCTCTGTTGAGGTTGATAAATCTTCAAATTTTGGAGATTCGCGGTGAATAGACAAGTCTTTTGAATAATCAATACCACCAATACCGTCAATATCTGCGCCAACTACGTTGAATACGCGTCCTTTTATTTGTTCGCCAATAGGCATTTTGATAGGAGAACCAAGCGCTATGGCTTCCATTCCTCTGGTTAAACCATCGGTAGAGTCCATTGAAATAGCTCTTACAGAATCTTCACCAATGTGTTTTTGACATTCTAAAATAAGTTTTGTGCCATCATGTTTGGTTACTTCAATCGCATCTAAAATATTGGGTAATTTATCTGCATGTTCAAAACTTAAGTCCACTACTGGACCAATTACTTGTGTGATTTTACCGTTTAAAGTTGACATCTTTAATAAAAGTTTTAGTATTAAAATTTACGACCGCAAAAGTAGAACATTTATCCGTAGTAAAACCTCTTTTTTTTGTTTTTTTCATCGTTTTAAAATGATTTTTATCAGTATTCGCTTTTACTTGGTTTTAACTACCTTTGCAATAATTAAAAATTTGTAGAATTCGTGAAGGTTTATAGAGATTTAACATCAATTACCGAAATTAAAAATCCGGTGCTTACCATTGGCACGTTTGATGGTGTTCATCAAGGGCATCGAGCCATCATTAAAAAAGTCAATGAAATTGCCAGAGAAATAGATGGCGAAAGTGTGTTGTTGACGTTTTACCCGCACCCGAGAAAAGTCCTCTTTGGCGATGATTCGCTTAAACTGATTAATACCGTTGAAGAAAAAGCTGAGTTGTTAGAAGAAGAGGGAATCAAACACTTTATTGTACATCCATTTACCAGAGAATTTTCGCGCCTCAATGCTTTTGAATATGTGCGTGATATCATTGTAAGCGGTATTGCTGCTAAAGTAGTGGTAGTGGGTTACGACCATCATTTTGGGCGTAATAGAGAAGGGGGTATGGAGCAGCTAAAAGAATATGCCAAGTTGTTTGAGTTTGAGATTTACGAAATACCTGCCGAGCAAATTGACAATGTAAAAGTGAGTTCTACCAAAATTCGTACAGCCATTGAAGAAGGAAACATTGAGCAAGCGAATACGTTTCTAACCCGCCCGTTTTCACTTTGGGGTATTGTAGTAAAAGGCGATGAATTGGGCAGAACAATGGGCTTTCCAACAGCAAATATGCAACTATCTAAAGAAAAAATATTACCCAAAGATGGTGTGTATGCGGTAGATGTAATTGTGAAAGGAAACAAGTTGAGAGGTATGATGAATATTGGTGTTCGACCAACAGTAAACATTTCGGATGAGCAACGTGTTGAGGTAAATATTTTTGATTTTAACCAAGATATTTATGGCGAAAACATCAAGGTAGAAGTTTTGAAAAAAATCCGCAACGAAAAACAATTTGCTACGTTAGACGAATTAAAATCCCAAATTCAAAACGATAAATTAATGGCATTGAATGTTTAGAAAAATTACCTACATAGCAATTCTTATTTTCTTTTTTGGCAAGCTAAATGCTCAGCTGCTTACGCCCGAAGAGCTCGATACCGCTACGGTGTATAGCTCAATTAAAGACGCAAACGAAAACAAAGAACACGTTTATGTATTGGATTTAACGAAGCAAAAATTAACCGAATTTCCGAAAGACATTTTGAATTATCCCAACCTAAACGTACTCATTTTAGCTAAGAATAAAATTTCTAAAATACCCGATTCTATTTCTATTCTAAAGCATCTACAAATAGTAGATGTAAGCAAAAATAAACTGACAGAATTACCCGAAAATTTTTATCAGCTCACTAATTTAAAAGAGATAAACATTAGTGGCAATGCCATTTCTGTGGTTTCTTATAAAATTATGAATTTCAAAAATCTTGAAAAATTGAGCATGTGGGGCTTGCCCATTCAAAAAATTCCCGAGCAGATTTTACAGCTTTCTAAGTTGAACTATTTAGATGTTCGTCAGATAAATATTTCTAAATCTGACATAGAAAACATTCTTAAAAAACTGAATGGCGTTGAAATTCGCACTACCAACACTTGTGATTGTGGGGTGTAAATTATTTTTTGAAGTTGTCTGACACAACTAAATCTTTTGTGCCGTGCGTCCAGCTATAAAATCCTTCACCTGATTTTACGCCTAATTTAGCTGCTGTTACCATATTTACCAAAAGCGGACAAGGCGCATATTTGTCGTTTCCTAATCCTTCGTAAAGCACTTTCATAATAGCTAAGCAAACATCCAAACCAATAAAATCTGCCAGTTGTAAGGGACCCATTGGATGAGCCATGCCGAGTTTCATCACGGTGTCAATTTCTTCAACGCCCGCAACGCCTTCGTTAAGTGTAATGATGGCTTCGTTAATCATCGGCATCAAAATACGGTTGGCAACAAATCCAGGATAGTCATTTACTTCAACAGGAGCTTTTCCTAATTTTTTAGACGTTTCCATGATGAGAGATGTTACCTCATCAGAAGTAGAATAGCCACGAATAATTTCTACTAATTTCATCACAGGCACAGGGTTCATAAAATGCATACCAATTACTTTTTCTGGACGTTTAGTAACGGCTGCAATTTTGGTAATAGAAATAGACGATGTATTCGTTGCTAATATGGCGTTTGCAGGAGAATGCACGTCCATATCTGCAAATATTTTTAACTTCAAGCTTTCGTTTTCTGTAGCAGCTTCAACTACTAAATCGGCAGATTTTACGCCTTCTTGCAAAGAAGTTAGTGTGGTAATATTTTTAAGTGTGGTGTCTTTATCAGCAGCAGTAATGGTTTCTTTTGCTACCATTCGGTCTAAATTTTTAGAGATGGTTGCAACAGCTTTTTCCAGTGCTTTTTCCGAAACATCTACCAAATTTACTTTATAGCCCGATTGTGCAAATACGTGCGCAATTCCATTACCCATAGTGCCTGCGCCAATAACTGTAATATTTTTCATAACGATAATTTTATTGAAATTTTGAGTGGGTAAAGATAGTAATCAAAGTTGAAGGTTGAAAGTCTATAAAGTCAAAGGTCATAAAATCAAAAGTTGTATCAGTATTAATTTGAAATTTGTAATCTGTAATTTTTCAATTATCAATTATCAATTATCAATCATCAATTATCCATCATCCATCATCCATCATCCATCATCCATCATCCATCATCCATCATCAATTCTTTTTATTTACCGCTACCTTTTAGGATAATGAAAATAGTATAAGCCATTATTTTAAAATCGAGAGATAATGACATGTTTTC
>JBKHVV010000112.1:0-5300 GCA_046569885.1 Bacteroidia bacterium | reverse complement strand
ACGATTTAATTTTAGAACAAACGTTCTTCTGCGCCATCGACCCAAAACTACGTGAGGCGTATGCAAAAAAAATGAGTGAGCTACTTGCGCCCAATGGGAATTTAGTTGGTGTACTGTTTAACCTTCCTGATAAAGTGGATGGTCCTCCATTTGGTGGAAGCATTGCCGAATATCAAAACACCTTTTCAAAGTATTTCAAAAACGTAAGCATTGAACCTTGCTATAACTCCATTAAACCAAGGCAAGGAAATGAGGTTTTTATTAAGATTTCTAATCCTACAAAAACTTAAAGCTCTTGCCAGGATAATACGCTGAATTGCCTAACTGCTCTTCTATGCGTAAAAGCTGGTTGTACTTCGCCATTCTATCAGAGCGAGAAGCGGAACCGGTTTTTATTTGTCCTGTATTTAGTGCAACTGCTAAGTCGGCAATGATAGAGTCTTCTGTTTCTCCAGAGCGGTGGCTCATTACAGAGCTATATTTGGCGCGGTGCGCCATATCTACTGCCTGAATGGTTTCGGTGAGTGTGCCTATCTGGTTTACTTTTACCAATATGGAATTGGCAATGCCTTTATCTATGCCTTGTTTTAAGCGCTTGGTGTTGGTTACAAATAAATCATCACCTACGAGTTGACATTTGTTGCCAATAGCATCCGTAAGTTCTTTCCAACCATCCCAATCATCTTCTGCTAAGCCATCTTCGATAGAAATAATGGGATATTTGTTTGCCCAATCCTTCCAAAAATTTACCATTTCAGATGGTGTGCGTTGTTCTCCTGTTGATTCAAAAATGTATTTACCATCTTTGAAGAATTCGGTAGAAGCAGCATCTAAAGCAATCCAAATATCTTCACCAGCTTTGTAACCCGCTTTTTCTATGGCTTGCAAAACTACTTCAATGGCTTCTTCGTTGGATAATAAATTAGGCGCAAAACCACCTTCATCGCCTACGTTGGTGGACATACCTTTATCTTTCAAAACTTTTTTAAGATGATGAAACACTTCTGTACCCATACGCAAACCTTCGTTGAAGGTCTTAGCACCAAACGGCATTACCATAAATTCTTGAATGTCTATTTTGTTATCGGCATGTGAGCCTCCGTTTAGAATGTTCATCATTGGAACAGGAAGTAAATTCGCATTTATGCCACCAATGTAGCGATACAACGGCTGACCTAATTCTGCTGCTGCTGCTTTTGCTACTGCTAACGATGCACCTAAAATAGCATTGGCACCCAAAGTACTTTTGTTAGGTGTATTGTCTAAGGCAATCATGGCGTTGTCAATTTCCTTTTGGTCGAAGATGTATTTGCCTACCAACAATTCATTGATAGCAGTGTTTACATTGTTGATGGCTTTATGTACGCTCTTACCAACGTACAGTCCTTTGTCGTTATCTCTTAGTTCAACGGCTTCGTGAGCGCCTGTTGAAGCACCCGAAGGCACAGCAGCACGTCCGAAGCCACCTTCATCTGTATAGACATCTACTTCTACGGTGGGGTTACCTCTTGAATCGAGGATTTGACGTGCGTGAACTTTAGCAATGTGACCCATAATTATACAAGTTGTTTTTGATGAATTTTAATGTTTTCTAAAAATTGGTCGAACAGGTAGCGTGAATCATGCGGACCAGGTGAAGCTTCGGGATGGTACTGTACCGAAAATGCTTTACGGTCTTTTAGGGCTATGCCTGCCAGTGTATGGTCGTTTAGGTGAATGTGCGTTACCTCAATGTTAGGGTGTTTTTTTGCTTGTTCCATGTTTACCACAAAGCCGTGGTTTTGGGAAGTAATTTCACCTTTACCCGTAACGAGGTTTTTAATGGGATGATTAATACCTCTGTGTCCATTGTGCATTTTCTCTGTGGTCAATCCTTGACTTATAGCGAGTAGTTGATGTCCTAAGCAAATGCCAAACAAAGGCAATTTAGTATCGAGTAATTGCTTGATGACTTGTATGCTTTGTGTTAATGGTTCTGGGTCGCCAGGACCGTTTGAGAGCATGATGCCATCTGGAGAGAAGTTCATTATTTCATCAAACGTAGCATTATATGGAAACACTTTTACAAAGCATCCTCTTTCTACTAAACAGCGTACGATGTTTTTCTTTACTCCGTAATCTAATAGTGCTACTTTGAAAGCAGCATTGCTCTCTCCTACTTCGTATGCTTGTTGGGTAGATACTTTCGATGCTAATTCCAGACCTTTCATAGAAGGTACTTTTGATAGTTTCTTTTTAAGTTCGTCAACACTCAATCCTTCGGAAGAGATGATGGCATTTTGCGCACCATTATCACGAATGTGGCGAACTAAAGCACGGGTGTCAACATCGGAAATGCCTACAATGTTGTTTTGCTCAAAGTAGGTTTGCAGCCAATCTATCTCGCCAAAGCGCGAATAGGTTTCGGAAAATCGTTTGCAAATAAGTCCTGCAATTTTTACGGAGTTGGATTCTATTTCGAGTTTGTGTACCCCATAGTTGCCAATGTGTGGCGTTGCCATTACGAGTAATTGTCCGTAATAGGAAGGGTCTGTAAAGATCTCTTGGTAGCCCGTCATGCCTGTGTTGAAGGCAATTTCGCCAGTGGTGGTACCCATCAAACCTATAGATTTTCCGTAAAAAACAGTGCCATCTTGAAGTAAAAGGGTGGCAGGTTTGATATCTCTTTTAATCATGGTGGTGCAAAGTTAGGGTTAGAATTGAAATGTTGGCAAAAAAAATAGTGCGGGTTTTAAACAATGGGGGGATTTTTTCAAAAAAATGGGGGGATTGAGTTGAAAGTTGAAAGTTGAAGGTTGAACCCTTCGACTTCGCTCAGGGCAAGTGTTGAAAATGGTGGTGTTTGGTTTATTGGTTCACTAGTTTAATTAGTGTTTGGGAATTAGAGATTTTTGTATATTTGTGTATGCCAAAAACAATTGAAATAAAACCTTTACTTCATCAAAACACCAATCGGTTGGGGCTTTACTTTACTGCCGACCAAGAACTCAACAGCATTGTAAAAACCTTTACCGATGCTAAATGGAGCCAAACCCACAAGTGTTGGCACATTGCCAACAACAGAACGAATTTAAAAGAGTTGTTTAGAGTATTTAAAGGCAAAGCCTATGTAAATGCGGATGCCTTATTTTTACCAAAACCAAAAGAAAAAGTGTTGGCGAAACCTATTGAAAAAACAATACCTACAGGCGAACTCAATGCAGAACACTTTAAAAAGATAGCCCAATTTAAAGACTGGCTAAGTAGTAGGCGCTACTCCCCCAATACCATAAAAACCTATACCGATGCCTTACGCACGTTTTTAAAATTTTACCACGCCAAACCCATTACCGAAATAAACAACCAAGACCTTATTCGATTTAATAACGAGTACATTTTGCACAATGGTTTTTCTTCTTCGTTCCAAAATCAGGTTGTGAATGCCATAAAATTGTTTTTTAGTAAGATTGAAAATACTAAGCTCGATGTAGATTTGGTTCATCGCCCCAAGCGAGAGAAAAAATTGCCCAATGTATTGAGCAAAGAAGAGATTAAACAAATTTTAGAAGCTCCAACTAACATAAAACACAAAACAATGTTGTGTTTAATATATGCTTGTGGCTTAAGAAGAGGAGAGCTAATTGACTTAACAATAAAAAGTATTGACTCAAAAAGAGGTATTATAAACATTAGGCAATCGAAAGGAAAAAAAGACAGAATTGTTCCAATAAGTGATAAAACTGTTGATATGTTAAGGGAATATTACACAATGTTCAAACCTAAAAAATACTTGTTTGAAGGACAATATTCGGAAACTAAGTATTCAGAAAAAAGTCTGCAAAGTGTTCTAAAACAATCATTAGAAAAGGCAAATATTAATAAGCCAGTTACACTACATTGGTTAAGGCATAGCTATGCTACTCATTTGTTGGAGAGCGGAACAGATTTGAGATATATTCAAGAATTACTTGGGCATAATAGTAGTAAAACAACAGAAATTTATACACATGTTAGCACTAAGAGTTTACAAAAAATAAAAAGTCCATTTGATGACTTATAAGCTAAATATCTTAAATTTGAAAAAATTAAAAAGGATGGCATCTGTCAGACCTATCCACCCAATTTTGGGTGTATAAGGATGATTTTGTCAGACCTATATACAAGTTAGCAACCATAATAAGAGCCGAAAGATGAGACTTTTCACTATAATGACAATTCTAATTTTGACTGGTTTTCAGAGTTTGGGACAGTCTGAGAAGTTGACATCATCTGAGCTGGACAGTATGTATTTCAAGACGATACAATCGCAGTTCTTCTTTTTACTCAATGGGACAATTTACGTTGAGACAGACATGGCTACAGAGAGAATTAAGAATATGGAAGAGTTGAGATATTTGAAGTTTATGACACGAGACAACCTGATTAAAGAATCGCTTAAAACGAGAAAAAACTTAGATGTAATCAGAGTAACTCATAAATTAATATCAAACGACACAGTTGACATTAATATTAGCCATTTAGACGTTAAAGCGAGGAGAGCATTACATTTCAATAATGGACTTCGGTTTGTAAAAGCTGATTTCAAACTAGCTTGTGGTGGGACAAATGGTTACGTTCCGACATGCCGTTTTGTATTTGACCTGACAGACGAGAAATGGATAAAACTTGAAAAATAATGGAGGACAGAATTACGGTTGCTAACAAAAACTATGTGTCAATTGCCGTTTCCGTGCTGACAATAAGCCGTGTAGCCCGCAACATCGGCGGTGCGGCTCGACAGGAAAACCGCCCGCAATCGGCAACTGCACATAGTTCCGTCCGTTATGCGGCAGCTTAAAAGACGACACAGCAGACAATGAGCGAAGACAATTTATATCTACTTTTTTGCTATCTGATTTTCGGACTGACACTTGGCTTCTTGACAATTAGAAGCAAAAACCGACTAAAAACGGTTGCGATAAATTTAATAATTGCAGGACTATACAGCGGACTGTTTCTTTACAACTTGACATTTAACAGCTCAGGTGGCTCGGGACTTGTTTGGCTCGTGTATTTAATGTTTTTTGTAGGACTTCATTGGCTAATAAATTTTATTGGACTTATTTTGACTTTCACTAAAAAATCAACCAGCAAAACTCAGACATGAATAAAATTGAAATTCCATTAAGTAAGGCAAAACTACTACTTGGCATTGGCGGTTCAATTCTGTTTGTAGTATTAGGTCTTTACTTTCTAACGGCAATGGCAGACCAACAGACACGGTTTAACCCGACAATGGTAAAGGGTGTTGGCATTGCCAGCATTTTGTTTTTTAGAGCGCC
>JBKHVV010000111.1:0-5386 GCA_046569885.1 Bacteroidia bacterium | reverse complement strand
GATATTTTGCGAAGCACAAAAAAAATTGACTATAAAATTGTATCTCGAAAAAAAGAAAATAATTTCTATACGGTCAACGTAAAATCTAACACTAAAATCAATGCGCCAATTTCTATTTTTGCAATAAAAAATGACAGTGTAATTGCAGAAACTTGGACAATCGGAAAACATAGAGATAATGCCACTTTCACACTAAATGAAAAACCCGATTATTTTAAAATCAATCACGATTTGAGAATTCCAGAAATAAACAATCACAATAATTATTTGCGCAATGGTGGCTTGTTTAAAAAAGTAGAACCCATTCGCTTTCAGTTTTTAGGGGGAATTGACAATCCAAATCGTACTACGATTAACTATTTCCCTATTATGGGTTGGAATAACTACGATAAATTTATGGCTGGATTGGCTCTCTATAATCGCACCATTTATTCTCGAACGTTTGAGTATGTGCTAATGCCTATGTACGCCTTTGGAACTAAAGATTTAAGCGGATTAGGCAATGTAAAATTAAACTTAAAACCCGAAAAAACATTTCAAGTAATTTCGCTTGGCGCAAAAGCAAAACGCTTTACAGCGTATCGTGAAAATAATGAATTGATGAGTTACAACAAACTATCTCCTTATGCTGAGTTTGTTTTAAAACCAACGCAACCACGAAAAAAAATCAAAACATCATTTTTATTGGGATATGATTTTATTCAAAATAAATTTATTGAAGAAGAAATCGGAAGATTTTTTGAAAACATTCAACAATATTCTGCCGCTATAAAAATTTCATCTCGTCAGGTGCTAAAACCGAAATCGGTTGAATTAAAGTATAACTTAGGAAGTATTGAAAACACTAACGTTTCAACATTTTCTGACATTTCGTTAACCGCAAATTATCGTTACAACTACACCAAAGATTTAGATGGAATTTCTGTGAGAATGTTTGCTGGAAATTACTTCAAATCAGCTTCAGATAGTCGCTTTAGATATTATGTGGGTGGTCAAAATGGCATTAGCGATTACACTTACGAAAGCTTGTATTTTGGACGCACCGAACCATACTACAATTTCCTGTCACAACAAATGATAGAAACGCACGGTGCTATGCGTACACTTATGCCTTCGTTCTTTAGTTCAAATGAGTGGTTGCTCGCATTTAATTTCGATTTTGAATTACCTTCAACCATAAAAATTCCATTTAATTTTTACGCAGACATAGCATTTATGCCTGTATATACATTTAATGTAAACTCCTCAACATTGAGTAAAGTAAACGAAGCCTATTTTGCTGCCGGATTATCATTAAACTTATTTAACGATGTGGTAAATATTTATTTTCCGTTAATTTTATCGAACGATATAAAAGATATTTACGAATTTAATGAAATTCAATTTTTACAAAGAATACGCATTAATATACGATTTAACCAACTCAATCCGTTTAAGATTATTGAGCAAACTATTTTTTAGTGAGTGAAAAAACCAACATATATTTTGCCTCCGATTTTCATTTAGGTTCGCCTAATGAACAAGAAAGTTTGCTGCGTGAAAAACGCGTTATTCAATGGCTTGACGCGATAAAAAATGATGCGAAAGAAATTTACTTAGTGGGCGATATTTTCGACTTTTGGTTTGAGTATAAACATTCTATTCCTAAAGGCTTTTCACGCTTTATAGGAAAAATTGCGGAACTTGCAGACAGCGGAACTTCAATTTATTTTTTTACGGGAAATCACGACATGTGGATGTTTGATTATTTTGAAAAAGAATTGGGCGTTACCATTCATCGAAAACCGATAAAAAAACAGTTTGGTAATAAAACATTTTACATTGGTCATGGCGATGGTTTAGGTCCAGGTGATAACGGCTACAAATTCGTAAAAAAGATTTTCGCCAATAAATTTTGCCAATGGTTGTTTGCACGTATTCACCCTAATTTAGGGATGTCTATTGCTAAATTTTGGTCGAACAGAAGTCGTGAACACAACAACGATATTAAACAATTTTTAGGCGAAGAAAAGGAATGGTTGGTGAGTTATTGCAAAGACATTTTAAAGCAAGAACACGTTGATGTGTTTATTTTCGGACACCGCCATTTACCCATTCAACATCAAATAAATCAAAGTATCTATATCAACTTAGGTGAGTGGATGAACGACTACAGCTACGCAAAATTTGATGGTGAAAAAATTGAATTACTTCCGTTCGGAAAGTCTTAAAATTAAATCCACCAAACGATTGGAGTAACCTGCCTCGTTATCGTACCAGCCCATCACTTTTATCATGTTGCCAATAACAGACGTTAAATCTGGGTCAAACACACACGAGTGAGTATTGCCAATCACATCCACAGAAACTATTGGGTCAGGATTATACTCTAAAATACCTTTTAACGATGTTTCAGATGCTTTTTTAAACGCTGCGTTGATTTGCTCAACGGTAATGTTGGCATCTTTTACCACAAATGTAATATCTGTTAGTGAACCATCGTGCACAGGAACACGTATTCCACAACCACCCATTTTACCTTCCATTTTTGGAAAAATTTTAGTGATGGCTTTTGCGGCTCCTGTACTAGTTGGAATGATAGAGGTAGCTGCGCCTCTGGCTCTACGCAAATCTTTATGAGGTGCGTCTTGCAAATTTTGGTCAGAGGTATATGAATGAACCGTGCTTATAAATCCACTTTGAATATCACACAATTCATTAATAATCTTAACCATTGGTGCCGCGCAATTGGTAGTACATGATGCGTTAGAAATAATGGTGTCGTAAATTTCTGGCTCATTTACGCCCAAAACTATTGATTGAATGTCTGACGAGTCTGCTGGCGCAGATATTACAACACGCTTGGCGCCTGCATTTAAGTGTTTGGTTAATTTTTCTCGTGTTCTAAACACACCTGTTGATTCTATCACAACATCAACACCTAATTTACCCCAAGGTAAATTTTCTGGATCTTTTTCTGAAAATACATTTATAGAATGTCCATTCACAACAAGCACATTTTCTTTATATGTGACATTAGAAAAAATACCATGCACAGAATCGTATTTAAGAAGATGCGCTAATGTTTTTACATCCGTTAAATCATTAATAGCAACTATTTCTATTTTATCTTGCAGTCCTCTTTGAAACATAGCACGAAGGGTTACTCTTCCTATACGTCCAAAGCCATTGATGGCAACTTTTATTTTTCCCATTTCAGAATTTTATTTGGTGTAAAAATATAAAAAAAAGCCTCAGCAATTAAATTGCTGAGGCTTCATTAATTTTTGCTAAACATTAAAACTTAATAAACTTCGCCACTTTCGAATCGGAAGCGGTTTTTAATTGTAGAAGATACATTCCATTTGGCAAATCTTCTATATTAATATTATTTCTGTGGCGTCCGGCATGTTTACTACCTAACGCTATCGACTTAGAAATTTTTCCATCAATCGTTACAATATTTACAGTAACCTCCGATGAGCCTAACAAATCGTAGGCTACATTTATCACATCATTAGCTGGGTTTGGATACAACGAAATTCCTGATTTGAATTTCTGTTTATCTTCTGGAGCTAACTCATCCGTTTTAAGCAAAAATATATTTGTTGACCACATACCTCTACCGTGTGTTGCGATATAAATAGCGCCATCAAATTGTGTTCCTTCATTAGATTTGTTAACATCTTGGCGAATTTCATAAACTGGCACGCGACCGAATTTTTCGTTATTCTCTTGCCATGTAACTCCACCATCTTCGGTGTACCACAAACCAAACGTTGTGCCAGCAAATATCTTATTAGAATCATCTTTATCAATAACTGCACAATAAACAGGCATTGAAGCCAAGCCAGCACTTATGGATGAAAAACTTGTTGTAGTTGTCGTTGTGGCTGCTGTTGCAGACTCATATATCCTATTGGTTCCAAAACGACCATACGTAATAAGCGCATGATTTTCGTCATTCGGGTCAACAGCTATATCAGTTACATAACCACTTCCGTCATGTATTTTAATTAAGTTAAGTTTGAAGTTAGTAATATTGTTAATGTTAACAGCATCATAATACGTATTATTATAGAAGTCAATCGTTGGGTAAGTAAACGGAGCAGAAAAATACACATTCATCTGTCCGCTAGCTGTTGCACTTGGTATGGCAGTAGTAACCGTAACTTCTGTATCTGTACCATTAAGGTTTACAGCAGAAACGGTATATATCCTATTGTTCCCTGATGACCCATCAACTTTTACTTTTCTGCCAACAAGTATCTTGGCGGTATGGTCTCCACTTAGGGTAAATATTTCATTTGTCTGATCAACACCTATTATGGGAGCGCTAATTTTATCAATAATACCAAATTTTCCGCCATCAGCAGAAACCGTATTAAATGCATTAGCTAAATCTCCCTCACCTCTTGTGTAAGCATCTCCAATGCCATCTACTCTCCAAACATCGCCATCGGAAGTTCCTAAAAATAGATGTTTCCCATTTTTAGAAAACTTCAGTGCAGAAACATTAGTTCCGGCAAAGCCAAGTTCTGTTCCGGTTACTCTCCACCATTGAGGACTTTGTCCATATTTCCATATATCTCTGGTAACATAGACACCTCTTCCGTTTTGTTCAATAGAAACAGCAAATAATGCCTGCACAGAGTCTTTTACTGGTAGCACATCATTTCGATTAAATGTTACATCTGCACCTGTAGTATTGGTATAGGAACCATAGAGGGTAATCCTAAAGTTTTCGCTGGCATATTCAAAGTTATAAGTACTATCTGCTTTAATAATAGTATCTGCAGAAAATATATAGTTCACAAAATCTTCCGTGTCGCCATCTCTCTCTATTTCTTGGAGAGTGAATTTGGTAACAAAAGAACCACAGTTGGTACACGGTGTAGCAACAGATGATTGATTACCTCCTCCATCATCCGAACGAACGAGAGAAGTAAAATAAACGGAGCTAACAATACCATTTGGGTCTAATTGAGAAATTTCTGTAGCAAAACCATCACCACCAAGAATTTTATAGTTAGTTTGGTGCGTAAATCCTGTATGGTTGTTTAGTTGCGTACCATTATCTTGTGTACCACCAGCCATAGAACCGTCTGGACCAGCAGACATGGCATAAAACTGTGTAACATTATAGTTCTTTACTAAATGTTTAAATTTCATATATTGTACATCGTTAGGGAAAGGTGGAGTATAGGTGAAAATTCCTCCATCATTACCCATATAAAGGTTGCCTTCCTTATCCCATTCCATTTCATGTTGGTCGGCATGAACATAGGTATATGAATAGGGAGATGCTGCCCATTCTGATAATCTTGTCCACTGTCCGCTTGGGCTATTCAAATCAGTGTATAATCTCCAGTGCCACACGTCAATACCACCAACTAGAATATCATTG
>JBKHVV010000110.1:0-5390 GCA_046569885.1 Bacteroidia bacterium | reverse complement strand
AAATTCCCACTTGCCAACTTGTATATCTCCATTAACAGAGAGAAGAAACTCATTGTTTTTAGATTTAAAAATGTAAACAACTTTATCTTGGTTTTCTTCACCATTAAATAGAAGCCAAGAGGTGTCAGCCAAAACATTTTTGCTTAAATATTTGTTTTTCGCTTTTTTTAGCTTATCAATAGATATGTTAACCTGAAAGGATGCCATATTTAAATAGTTAATTCGCCATTTCGCTCATAAACTTGATGCGCACAAGACGTATTTCTTCTTCAGAGTAAGCACCACTAAATTCTTTGCAGGCATCTTCTAAAGAGTCACTTTCGGCTTCCATAAAGTAGTCGAAAATTTCCTCTTGATTGTCTTCATCCATCACGTCATCTAAGTAGTAGCTGATGTTTACTTTCGTTCCAGAAGCAACAATAGATTCTATTTCATTTACCAAATCATTCAGCGAAATGCCTTTTGCTTTGGCAATATCGTCTAAGGGCAGTTTTCTGTCAATATTCATAATGATATGAACCTTTAATCCAGATTTATTCACCACAGATTTTACTACTAAATCTTGCGGGCGTTCAATATCATTTTCTTCAACATATTTCGAAATCAATTCAAGGAAAGGTTTTCCATAGCGTTGTGCTTTTCCTTGACCAACACCAGCAATATTTTGCAACTCTTCAACCGTAATAGGATACTGAGTAGCCATGTCTTCAAGCGATGGGTCTTGGAAAATAACAAACGGAGGGACGCCTTTTTCTTTTGAAACGGATTTTCTCAAATCTTTAAGCATTTTAAACAATGCTTCATCGGCTACATTTTTGCCACCACCTTGTTTGGTAATGATGTCATCATCTTCATCTGTACTGCTATAATCGTGCTCTTTAAATAGTGTAAATGATGTAGGATTTTTCAAGAATTTGTGTCCAGCTTCGGTAACTTTTAACAAGCCGTAAGATTCTACTTCTTTTGAAAGTAGGCCAGCAATAAGCGTTTGGCGAATGGCAGCATTCCACAACGGCAAATCGTATTCATCGCCTGCACTGTATTGGTCTAGTTTGTTGTGTTTGTAGGTTTTTACTTCGGTACTTTCTCTACCTAATAAAATATTGCAAATGTGTTGTGCTTTGTGAGATTCTTTTACCTCTAAAATCGTTTCAAGTAAAAGTTTTACAATGTCTTTTCCTTCAATTTCTTCTTTCGGATTGCGGCAATTGTCGCACATTTTTGAGCAACGTTTTTCTTCAAATTCTTCGCCAAAATAGTGCAACACAAATTTTCTTCTGCAAATAGATGTTTCTGCATACGACACCATTTCAAGCAACAACTGCTTGCCTATTTCTTGCTCTGCAACAGGCTTTCCGTGTAAAAAGTTTTCCAATTTTTCAATGTCTTTGTAGCTGTAAAAAGCAATGCAGTTGCCCTCACCACCATCTCGTCCTGCACGACCAGTTTCTTGGTAGTAACTTTCTAAACTTTTTGGAATATCGTGGTGGATGACAAAACGCACATCGGGCTTGTCAATACCCATTCCAAACGCAATAGTAGCAACAATTACATCTGCGTCTTCCATCAAAAACATGTCTTGATGTTTGCCACGTAAGTTGCCCTCTAATCCTGCATGATAAGGTAGTGCTTTAATGCCATTTACTTGTAAGTTTTCAGCAATTTCTTCTACTTTTTTTCTACTTAAACAATAAATAATTCCCGATTTTCCATCGTGAGATTTTACATACTTGATGATTTCTTTTATAACGTCTTTCTTAGGGCGAACTTCGTAATATAAATTATCTCTATTGAAGGATGCTTTGAACACTTTAGCATCCATCATGTCTAGATTTTTTTGAATATCTAACTGAACTTTTGGCGTAGCAGTAGCTGTAAGTGCAATAATGGGCACATCGTTTATGGCTTCCATTATTGGTCTTAGCCTGCGGTATTCTGGTCTAAAATCATGACCCCATTCTGAAATACAGTGCGCTTCGTCAACGGCAAAGAATGAAACATTTACCGAAGTTAAAAAGTCAATATTTTCTTGTTTGGTTAAAGATTCGGGCGCAACATACAGCAGCTTGGTTTTGCCATCAGAGATATCTTGTTTTACTTTATTGATTTCTGTTTTGTTGAGAGAAGAGTTTAAAAAATGCGCTATGCTTTCATCGCCACTTACATAACGTATAGCATCTACTTGATTTTTCATTAATGCAATGAGCGGAGAAATAATGATGGCTGTACCCTCCAACATTAAAGCGGGTAATTGGTAGCATAGCGATTTTCCACCGCCCGTTGGCATGATTACAAAGGTGTGATTGCCGCTAAGCACATTGTTAATGATGTCTTCTTGCTCGCCTTTGAAAGAATCAAAACCAAAAAACTTTTTTAGTGCGTCTTTTGTAGTTAATTCGGTAATATTCGTCATGGGTTCTCTTTCCAAAAAAGTAGTATTAAAATTGTGAACACTAATATATAACAAAAAAATCAATTGGATGAATATAATTTTTACTTTTTTGTTCAAACATGACAAGATTCAGGTTTAAATGAGCCAAAACGAATAAATTGTTACTTTTGCTCATCATTGTTTTAAGAAAATTGATACATGTCAGAAGGCAAGGAAATGTCATTTTTGGGTCATCTTGAAGAATTGCGATGGCGCTTGTTTCGCTCGGCTATTGCTGTGGTGATTTTTGCTTTACTGCTTTTCGTTTTTACCGAATCAATTATAGAGACGGTTTACATCTCAATGTCAAGTCCCGATTTTTATACGTACAAATTTTTCTGCTTAATTTCTGAAAAATTAAACATGGGTGATGTGTTGTGTGCATCAAGCATAAATCTGCAATTACAAAGTACCCAAATGATGGGTCAGTTTACCACCAACATGTATTTTGCATTAATTGGTGGTGTAGTATTGGCGTTTCCGTTTATCTTTTTTCAACTATGGTCGTTTGTAAAACCAGCTCTTAAACAAAATGAGCGCTCGGTATCAAAAGGGGTTATTTTTTGGGGAACATTTTTGTTTTTTTTAGGAATAGCGTTTGGCTACTTTTTAATCTCTCCGCTATGTGTGCAGTTTTTTGGCAACTATTCCATGTCTGATGCCATTAAAAATGACTTCACCATAAACTCATACATTTCCGTTATCACGACTACTACATTTTTTTCAGGATTATTTTTCGAACTACCTATTTTAATTTATATGCTCACAAAACTTGGTGTGGTTTCTCCCGAAGTGCTTAAAAAAATTAGAAAGCACGCAATGATTGTCATTTTAATACTTTCGGCAATTATTACACCGCCCGATGTGATAAGCCAAATAATTGTTGCCATACCCATTATGGGATTGTATGAAATTGGTATTTTAGTATCGAAAAGAGTAGTAAAAAATAAACTTCATGAGTAAGGTAAAAAAAATTAACGACTATCGAGAAAAAATGAACGAGCGCATTTTAAATGCAGATAATCTCGTTATAAAACGTTTTTTCAATTTAGATACTAATACCTACAAAGAAGGAGCAATACCAACGCGCACAAAAGAAATGATTGGCTTAGCCGTTTCTTTAGGGTTAAGATGTGACGATTGTGTGAAATATCACACTCAAACGTGCCATGAAATGGGCTTAAATGATAAAGAATTTTTTGAGGTAATTTCCATTGCCATGCTTATTGGCGGTAGCATTACCATTCCCCATTTACGAAGAGCCGTAGAATTTTGGGATGAACTAAAAAAAGAATAAATTAACTGCCATAAAAACTAAACTTACATACCTTATTGTTGCCTTCCTATTGTTTTGTGGAAATGTTTTTTCACAAAAAACAAAAGTATATGGCAAAGTGTACGATGCACAAACGCAAGAGCCATTAGCTTTTGCTTCCGTTCAGTTTAAGGGCACAAAAACGGGTACTACAACGGATTTTGACGGCAACTATTCTTTAGAAACATATTATGCTTCCGATTCTTTATTGGTACGCTTTGTGGGTTATAAAACTCTTGTTTTAAAAGTAAAAAAAGACGTAGAACAAAAAATAGATTTCGCCATGCAAGTTGAGGGTGAAATGATGGAAGAAGTTGTTGTAAAAGCCGATAAAGATGCCGAAAACCCAGCACATGTCATTTTCAGAAATGTTATCGCCAATAAACCCATCAACAATAAAGAAAAATTGGATGCTTATGAATATGAAGTGTACAACAAAGTAGAGTTTGACTTAAATAACATTACCGATAAATTTTCAAAAAGAAAAGTTTTCAAAAAATTTGATTTTATTTTTGAAAATGTTGATTCATCAGAAACCGAAAAGCCCTATCTGCCTGTATTAATCACCGAATCAATTTCTGATTTTTATTACAGAAAAAATCCAAAAAACAGCAAAGAAATAATCAAAGCATCGCGTATTTCGGGCGTGAATAATACCAGCTTGTCGCAGTTTATGGGGCAGATGTATCAACAAGGAAATATCTATAACGATAGGTTAGAAGTTTTTGGAAAATTCTTCACCAGTCCTTTTGCTGATAATGGACTGTTGCATTATCGTTACTATTTGGAAGATAGTGCCAGCATTGACGGCTATTGGTGTTACAAATTAATTTTTACTCCGCGAAGAAAACAAGAATTAACCTTTGAAGGTGAAGTTTGGATACACGATACCACCTATGCCATTAAAGAAATTACAGGCTACATTGCCGAAGATGCCAACATCAATTTTGTAAAGCAACTTATCGTAAAACAAAGCTTTGCCCAAGTAGAAAAAGAAGTGTGGATGCCCATAAAAGATGAGTTGTTTGTAGAGCTAAATCTCATCGAGCAGCAAATGGGGTTTTATGGTAGAAAAACAACTTCGTATAAAAACTTTGTGATAAACACACCGAAAGAAGGAAGTTTTTATACAGCAGATGACATCGTTGTTATGGATGATGCATTAAAAAAAGAAAACAATTACTGGGAGAAACATAGACACGATTCTTTAACAAAAAATCAGAAGAACATTTACCGCATGATAGACACGTTGGAGAACTTACCTATTGTGCACACCTATATTGATGTTATTCAAACGGTGCTTTCGGGTTACAAAATTTTAGGACCGGTAGAATTAGGACCGTATTTTTCAACCTATAGTTTTAACGTAGTAGAAGGTCATCGCTTTAGATTGGGTGGACGCACAAGCAACGATTTTAGTAAAAAAATTGAATTTTCGGGCTACGGTGCTTATGGTTTAACGGATGAGCGTTTTAAGTTTGGTGTTGGCTCTCGCATCAACATCACCAAAGACCCAAGACGTATGCTTCATTTAATTTATAAAAATGATGTAGAGCAATTAGGCATGAGTCAAAATGCGTTTAGAAGCGATGATATACTTTCCTCTTTTTTGCGCAGAAATCCTTACAACAAATTATCCTTTAC
>JBKHVV010000109.1:0-5429 GCA_046569885.1 Bacteroidia bacterium | reverse complement strand
TTATCCTAACCTTTCAAGTTCTAAGACACTTAAAGCGGCACGAACTGACAAAAACAATCTTTCAACAATTATTGACACAATAAGTATTGGAGAACTGAACACTTCTAATAATTATTCAACATTTATTGAATTTGAAAATGAACCACCAAATTACATTCTGTTCATAGAAAACACACAGTATGTTGACACAATTTCAGAAATATTAGTAGAAAGAAAAGGTTGTAAAGAAAAAATTAAAAACTTTCAGTACAAATTTAATGGACAAACAGGTACAGACAATAAACTGACAATAAATTAATTACTACTGCCAACAGCACCTACAAGAAATTGGCGGTTCAGTGGTTAAATGAAGCTTTGTGCTTCGCATCAAGTTCAGTGCTGGCAGACAGTTTTGTGCTCCGAAATCGCCAACTTCTTGTAGCTGCAAAACGTTGGCTGTAATTCCAGACACACGCAAAACAATATATTTCAACCTTACGAAATAGACAATAATTTAATACTAACTCTTATCTACACTTGAAAAAACTAAATCTTTTAAAAATTCAACAATTTCAGTTTCGTTATCCTTTTTGCTAAAATCAGTAAGTGATGAAAGATTATGCATAAAGAAATTTTGAAAGTGTGCTATTTCAACAATCGTAGAAGCTAAAGATTTAGGAAATTTGTAATTAGGATTGTATTCTAAAATAACATTACCAATCAATGTACATAAATCCTTATACGGTTGAAAAAATTGCAATTTGTTGTTTTCAGCAACTTGCTTAGTTAAATAGGCTTTGGAGCCTTCTGCAACAATCACAGGATGAAGCAAGCTCTCGTCAATATAACTCGTTTGTTTATCATCCTCAATTGGGGCTGATAATAAGTTTATTATTTTATGTAGTTTAACTTTAGGAACTTCTATATTATTAGTTTGAAAACCTATTTGAAATCCAATCCACCCAAAATACCACGCAGTAATATAAATTAATAATTTATGCTTATTTTCAAAGTAACGATAAATCCCAGCTTCTGTCGAGCCAATATCCTCAGCAAGTTTTTTAAAATTGAAGGCTTCAAATCCTAACCTATAAATTAGCTCAACACTGTGTTTCAGGATTTTCCTTCCTAACTCGGTATCTTCAGGATTACGAAGGTATAAACCCTCATTCATTTTAATTTTGAATTGATATTTCATAGTTATTGCCACTTTCCTGAAAAAATTAAGACAAATCTACAAAAAAAGTTTTACATTTTTTTGTGATAGTATTACTTCTAACTAAAATAGTTTAACTATATTTGCGGGCTAAAAAGCAAAAACTAATAAATGGATGTAATCTTAGAATCCCTTCAATACCTATTAGACCCTAATTGGATAATGGAAAACGGAGGATTATATTTGGTCTTGCTGATTTTATTTATTGAAACAGGGATAATAATTGGCTTTTTTTTACCGGGGGACCCTCTTCTATTTATTTCCGGAATGGTCATTGCTTCTGCCCACGAAACCCCTTATCCTTTCGGCAATCAACTCCTTAACCTATCTTTTTGGATGGTGTTATTTGCAGGCGCAACAATCTTAGGGAACTTTTTTGGGTATTGGTTCGGCTATAAATTCAAACACATTGTAAACAGGGAAGAAGACACTTGGTTTTTAAAACGAAGGCATATCCAAACAGCACACGATTTTTATGAAAAAAAAGGTGGCTTTGCTATTGCTATCGCCCGTTTTTTACCGATAGTAAGGACTTTTGCCCCAATAATTGCAGGTACAGTAGAGATGAACTTTAAAAAATTTGCAATCTACAATGTTATCGGGGCAATTGTTTGGGTAGGAGGCATTACCATATTAGGCTATGTTTTAGGAAATAATCTTTGGGTTAAAAATAACTTAGAATTTATTTTGATAGGCTTGGTAATAATAGTAAGCGCACCTGTAATCATCAAACTATTCATTAAAAAGAAAATAAATAATTAATTACATTAAAAAAGGAATTATGAAAAATCAAAAAGTATTAACCGCTATGGTTTTAGCAATTTTATTCTCTGCACAAGCAAATGCTCAAAAAACAAAACTTTCCAAGAATGAAGTTCCAATGGAAATTACCAATTACATTAATCAAAACTTCAAAGACCATAAAATAAAAAAGGTGATAAAAGAGATTAATAATAATATTGCTGAATATGAAATTAAACTGAATAAAAAAGTAGAGTTGGAATTTGATGAATCCTTTAAAATAAAGGAAATAGATTCAAAGTTTGGGGTATCAACCCTTCTTCTTCCAACGCCCATAGTTGAATATGTTCAAGCCCACTACCCCGATTTTATAATAATTGAATGGAAGTTAAATGAGCACGGACAGGAAGTTGAATTAAGCAATGGTTCTGAAATCCAGTTTAACCCAAATGGGAATTTTATCAAATAATATGTTTAAAAATTTAATTTAAAAAATAGAAAATTATGAAATGTCCAAATTGTAATGTAGCCTTAGTAATGGCAGACCGTAACGGAATTGAAATTGATTATTGCCCTGATTGTCGAGGGATTTGGTTAGACCGTGGTGAACTTGATAAAATTATTGAGCGCTCAATTCTACAGCCGTCAACTCCTCAAAGAAACAGCTATCCAGATAAAGAACGCTATCATTCCGAAAAAGAAAACTACCATAAAAAGAAAAAGGGCTTCTTAGGAGAATTATTTGATTTTTAAACATAGTAAACACACATATTTATAAAGCAACTTATGATAGTTTGGACAGTATTTATTGTAATAGTAGTATTTGCTTTAATTTTAGACTTAGGTGTATTTAACCGCAAACCTCACGAAATAAAAACACAAAGAAGCGGCAATTTGGACAAGTGTTTGGGTAACGTGTGCCATCCTTTTTTCGGGAATAGTTTATCTTTCATTTCAGAATGATTGGATTGCGAACCCAACAAATTTAACACCATCAAATGCAGTATTAAAATATATTACAGGGTATTTGATTGAACTCTCCTTGAGCGTTGATAATATTTTTATCATTGCACTTATCTTTTCTTCTTTTGCTATACCTAAGAAATATCAGCACGAAGTACTTTTTTATGGAGTTTTAGGTGCAATTGTATTTAGAGCCTTAATGATTGTTTTTGGAGTAGCTCTGATTACAAAGTTTAATTGGATGATTTATGTTTTTGGAGTATTCCTAATTTTAACAGCTCTTAAAATGTTATTCAGTCATAACAAGCAAAAAGACCCACACGATTTTAAAATTTATAAATGGATTTCTAAAGTTTATCCAGTTACAACAATTGTTGAAGGTGATAAATTTTTTATTAAAAAGAATGGCGTGAAATTTGCAACCCCATTATTTGTAGCGCTCATAATTATAGAACTAACTGACGTTTTTTTTGCTATTGATAGCATTCCTGCAATTTTAGCAATTACCACAGACCCATTTATTGTTTTTAGCTCCAACATCCTTGCAATTATGGGATTGAGGTCTATGTTCTTTTTAGTAGTTGGTATGTTAGACAAATTCAAATACATCAACTATAGTTTAGTTGCGATTTTAGCATTTGTTGGGGTAAAAATGATAATATCTCATCATATAGAAATCCCTGAATGGTTATCACTTGGTGTAATTGTAATCTCTCTAGCTGTTGGAATGGTAGCTTCTAAGTTAATGAGAAAGGACGAAATTGAATAAGAACTACAGCCAACATTGTATAAGCGTAATGCGGGATTTATAGCTAAAATAAAAATCTAATCACGTAAGAAAATTTTGGATAAAATGAAAGTTTCATCTTCGAAAACCCGCACAACGCTTATACTTGACCGTTATGTGCAACCCTGTCGGACGGAAAAACGCAACAGAAAAATTTGGCGACCACCCCTGACCTGTGACTACATTTGTGAAATAAAATTATAGACCATGTTACCGAGAGACCTTACACAAGACATAAAAACTCGTTTAGCAACAATCAGAGGGCAAGTTGACGGGCTTGTAAAAATGCTTGACAATGAAGAAGACCCTGAAAAAATAATAACCCAATTCAAAGCGGTTGACAGCGGACTTGACAAGGCTTATAATCTTCTGCTTGATGAAGTTTTTAGAAAAGTTCTTGCATTAAAGATTGTTGAAGTCGTTGACGCTTGCCCCGGTGACTGTGGTTGTGAAGACAAGATTGAATATATAAGAAAGGAATTCCCGAAATTCAATCTGGACGAGATTCTTAAAAGATTTAAAGAAATCACGAAACTTGGGCAAAAAGTAGATGAATGTAAAAAAAATGAAAAATAATTTGGCGGCCACCCCCTACCTTGACAGACCTTTGTATTGTAAATTAATATTAACATTTAAAACGGAAAAACAATGAAAAGAAGAATGATGATTTTCGCAGCGACAGGAATGTTAGCCATTGCAGGGGTAGCATATGGTTTTACTTCCTCGCAAGACGGTTGTCCTTTAGAAGGAACACCTGACTGTCCAAAAATTAATTGCCCATTGGCAGGAACACCCGATTGTCCTTATGACAATGCAAAAACCGCAGAATTGCCAGCTTGTTGCAAGAAAAAGTAACAATTTTAAAGGAGGTGGTTTTTCCGCCTCCTTTTTCTTTCTAAAACAATCAACAGTATGACAGGTAAGGAATATATTGACAAATTCGCCACCACAGGACTTTTCGTAACAGCAATTTTTTCTCCGTGTTGTTTTCCTCTTTATGGTTTTGCATTATCTGCTTTAGGACTCGGTAGTGTTGAGTTATTTGGAGGCTACACTTGGTATGTTTTTCAAGCACTTGTATTAATAGCTCTCTTCGGACAATATTGGTCATACACTAAACACAAAGATATTTTTCCGCTATTAATCACATTAATAAGTTCATCGTTAATTTTCGGCTCATATTATTTTTATTTTTTATTACCGCTAATTTACAGCGGAATGTTTGGACTACTTTTAGCAACCATTGTCAATCATTTTTCAAAACGTAAAGCTAAATCGTGTCCTAATTGCGTGCAGCCTTCCAAAGACAACATTTTAATTTTTCAATCCGTTATCACTTGCCCTCATTGTGGACACAGCAAAAAGGAGACAATGCCTCACGACTCTTGCCAATTTTTCTATGAATGTGAAAATTGTAAAAAAGTATTAAAACCAAATCAAGGTGACTGTTGCGTTTATTGTAGCTTCGGGACAGTCAAGTGCCCATCAATACAGGTTGGAGCAAGTTGTTGTTGACGGACAACTAAACGAATGAAATAAGGGCAGCACATAACAGCACCTACCCAAAAGTGGCGGTTCAGTGCTTCGTATGACAGTTTTTCGTAAATTTGAACGGCAGTTCTCCGTATGAAAGTTTGTGCTTTTAAATCGCCACCTTCGGGTAGCCGCAAACCGTTATGGGCAAGTTAAACAAAGACAACGGTCAACGAAGGGCTGACAATCCTATTATGATAAAAAAGAATT
>JBKHVV010000108.1:0-5464 GCA_046569885.1 Bacteroidia bacterium | reverse complement strand
TCTTCGTCAATATCTTGTTTTTTAAAATTTTCCTCATCATCAAATCCTTCTAAATCATCAAAGTCTTCTGAGTAGTCGGCTTCTCTACTATTTTCTTCTGGTGAATCACCATAGCTCATAGATACAAAAGGATATACTTCTTTTTTATCTTCTTCTGTAATGCCTAAAACTTCCACAAAAAAACACCACATTTTTAGAAAATCGTAAACGTAAACCAGTTTCTGATTCATTTCTGATATATGGTCAGAAATTTTTGTGCTACTCATCGTTTTTATGCTGCTTTTTTCATCATCGCTAATATCTTCTAGTGGAATTTCTTTTCCTTTATCCCAATTATCGTTACTCAAATAAAACGAAGCCATTTCGCTTCCGTCAAATTCAAACGCATCTAGAATGGCGTTGTGCAAGTTTTCGAATGTTTGACTTGCTTTGATTTCAATGTCTCTGAAGACGGTATCTTCCGAATCTAACAGGACTCTGAGTTTAAAGACTTTCATTTGTAAAAATTTTAATTATCCTAATTATTTTTTTTTTGGTGTTAATCCAAGTTCTTTTGCTTTTAACAGCATAAAATTAAATGCTTCTTGGTAATTATTTGCAATTTCTCCTTCTAAAATTGCATCTTTTATGCTATTTTTTAAAATTCCTACCTCTTTAGAAGGCTTTAAGTCAAAAATAGTAATAATTTCTTCACCCGAAATTGGAGGTTGCCAATTTTTTATATGGTCGCGCTCTTCAACATCTTTGAGCTTTTGCTCAACCATGTCAAATCTAAGTAAATATTTTTTTACTTTTTCTTTATTTTTTGAAGTGATGTCGCAGCGACATAGAAGCATAAGGTCTTCCAAATCTTCATCAGCATCAAAAATTAGTCTTCTTAAAGCTGAATCGGTTATTTCTTCTTTGGTAAGTGCAATAGGTCGAAGATGCAAGGCAACTAATTTTTGTACATATTTCATTTTATGGTCTGCAGGAAGACGTAGGTTTCTAAAAATTTTAGGAACCATACGTGCACCTTTATCTTCATGTCCATGAAACGTCCAGCCATGTTTTTCGTCAAATTTTTTGGTAACAGGTTTTGCAATATCGTGAAGAATTGCTGCCCATCGTAACCATAAATTTTCAGATTTTTCAGCAACGTTATCCAACACTTCTAAGGTATGGTAAAAATTATCTTTGTGCCCTTTACCATTTTGTTCTTCTACACCTTGAAGGGCTGTTATTTCTGGAAAAATAAGTGGAAGAAGTCCTGTATCAAACAACATTTTAAAACCAATAGATGGTTTTTTTGCCAAAATGATTTTGTTTAATTCATCCGTTATACGCTCTTTAGAAATTATGGAAATTCTTTCGGCATTTTTTGTGATTGATTTGAAGGAATTTTCTTCAATAGTAAATCCCAATTGAGTAGCGAAGCGAATACCACGCATCATACGCAAAGGGTCGTCAGAATAAGTAATATCAGGGTTTAGTGGTGTTCGAATGATTTTGTTTTTTAAATCTTCCATGCCGTTAAATGGATCAACTAATTCACCAAAATGATTGGGGTGAAGGTTTATTGCTAAGGCATTTATGGTAAAATCTCTGCGATTTTGGTCGTCTTGCAACGAACCATCTTCTACAATGGGTTTTCGAGATTCGCTTCTGTAAGATTCTTTTCTAGCACCAACAAATTCAACTTCTAAGCCATTGTAATTAAACATAGCAGTACCGAAGTTTTTGAAGATGTTTATTTTTTTCACATTGAGTTTTGCAGCCGTTTCATTTGCCAGTTCAACACCACTACCTTCGGTAACTATATCAATATCTTTAGTGGGTCTCTCTAAAAGTAAATCACGAACATAGCCGCCAATTATAAATATAGGCTGATTTTTTTGCGCTGAAATATTCTTTAGAGCATCAATAACGCTTTTAACATTATTATCTGTTATGTTGTTTAGTAGATTCACAATTTTACAGTGTCAAAGGTAATTTTAGCATTTTACATCCTCAAAACTTTCACCTCAAAATTTTGATTTATTTTAATAATGCTCGAAGGAGGATTTTTTGATTCGTAAAATTCGGGCAAATTGACAATATAGTCTACGCTACTTTTTACTTCATTACTAATATCGTGAAATGATTGTGGAGATTGTTCTCCACTTATGTTTGCAGAGGTAGAAACAATGGCTTTGCTAAATTTTCTTATCAATTCGGAGCAGAAGGGATGTTTGCACACACGAATACCCACAGAGCCATCTTCGCCAATGACGTTTTTCGCCAAACTAACTGCACCATCTAAAATTACGGTGGTGGGTTTAGCAGCAAACTCAATAATATCCCAAGCCATATCGGGCACATGTTTTATATAACGATTTATTTTCGCTTCATCATCAACCAAAATAATGAGACTTTTACTTTCGCTGCGTTTTTTTATTTTGAAGATTTTTTCAACGGCTTTTTCGTTGGTAGCATCACATCCTAAGCCCCAAATAGTATCGGTGGGATAAAGAATTATACCGCCATTTTTGAGTACCTCAAGGGCTTTGTCAATGTGATTTTTCACTTTTGTTTAGTTTGTTTAATGCTGCGTATCGGTTATAAACATTTTTACTAAAAATGTAAGAAAGCACCAATCCTCGATAGCCATCTAAAAAGCCAAGTTGAATGACATAGTGTTTTAAAAATCTGGCAAGTGGTTTTACAACAAAATGAAAAATAGATGCCGATTTACCTTTTTTAAAAAGTTCGTTTGCCTGAAGCGTGGTGTAATGTTTTTGCTTATCAATAAATCTTTGCCAATTGGTGTAGCTATAATGTTCTATCTTATTTTTTAGAAAACCATAGTTGTTTGAAGAACAAACAATTTCTTCATGAACGTTACCATGGTATTTGCAATATTTTTTATTAAACAAACGTATTACCTTATCGTTTTGCAAGCCAGAATAATGAATGGCTTTTCCCATAAAATGGTTTTTTCTGTAAATCCAATAAGCATCGTATTTTGGATTGTTTACGGTGGAGATGATTTCATTTCTTAGTGTTTCACCTACGCGCTCATCCGCATCTAAAATAAATATCCAATCATGTTTTGCTTTTTCAATAGCGAAATTTTTTTGTGAAGAAAAATCATCGAATGCTCTTTGCAGGATGATTGCATTTGGATTAAACTTCTTTGCTTTTTCAACAGTATCATCTGTGCTGTAAGAATCAATAATAATAATTTCATCTGCAAACGCCACGCACTTTAACGCATCAATAATATGATGGCTCTCGTTTTTTGTAGGAATTATAGCCGTTACAGAGGTATTCATTACACGTTACACAGCCACGTTATATTCTCTCAACGCATCGTTAAGAGAAGTTTTTAAATCGGTGCTTGGCTTGCGCTCACCGATGATTAATGCACACGGCACTTGAAATTCTCCGGCAGGAAATTGCTTGGTGTAAGAACCAGGAATGACTACTTTATTGGCAGGCACTTCACCTTTGTATTCTTTTTTTTCAGAAGTAGAAACGTCTATTACCTTGGTAGATTTTGTGATGACCACGTTTGCGCCAAGAACAGCACCTTTACCAATGCGTGCGCCTTCTACCACAATACATCGCGAACCGATAAACGCATCGTCTTCAATAATTACAGGCGCAGCTTGTAGCGGTTCTAACACACCACCAATGCCTACGCCACCACTAAGATGTACGTTTTTTCCAATTTGTGCACACGAACCAACCGTAGCCCATGTATCTACCATGGTACCGCTATCTACATAAGCACCAATGTTTACATAAGAAGGCATCATAATTACACCCGAAGCCAAGTAAGCACCATAACGCGCCACAGCATGAGGTACAACGCGAACACCTAATTTAGCATAATTGGTTTTCAGTTTCATTTTATCGTGAAACTCAAATGGACCAATTTCTATTGTTTCCATTTTTTGAATGGGAAAGTACATCACCACGGCTTTTTTTATCCATTCATTCACTTGCCAAGTATTGTCTTTTGGTTCTGCAACACGCAATTTACCTTTGTCAAGTAATTCAATCACTTCACGAATGGCATTCTGCGTGGTATTATCTTTTAGGAGTTCTCTGTTATCCCAACTTTCTTCAATTATTTTTCTTAATGCATCCATTGTGTTTGGTAAAAGTATTCTCCAAAATAAATAAGTGAAATTAAAAACGTGGTGAGTGCAATTTTTTTCAATTCGGGTTCTAAATCTTTTGGATTATTGGTTTTGTAAACTTTCATAACGTTTAGAAGTAAAATTAAAAATGGAAGACCAAAGATCATCAAGGCAAAACGATAATTGTTGTAAATATTAAACTGCGTTAAAAGCAGAAATGCCGAAAAAATAAGTATGGCATGATAGTGCTTACCCATTTTAAAACCCATACGAACGATTAGCGTATTTTTTTTGTTTTGTGCATCGTTTTCGTGGTCGCGCATGTTGTTCATATTAAGCACCGCTGCGCTTAAAAATCCTATGCCCGATGCAGGCAACATAATGGTAAATGAAACATCGTGTGCTTGTAAAAAGTAGCTGCCCAAAACACTTAGCCAACCAAAAAATAGAAACACGAAAATATCGCCTAAGCCACTATATCCATAAGGATTTCTGCCCATGGTATATTTTATAGCTGCACCAATAGAAGCAATACCCAAAATAATAAACAGAATAAGAAAATTAGCATTTAATCCTTTGGTACCTTCGTAAGCAGTTAGTGCAGTGAAAATAAATGCTAAAATTGCCGTAGTGATGATAGCATTTTTCATTTGTTTGGGAGTAATTTCTCCCGATTGCACCGAGCGTTTTGGACCAAGTCTAAAATCATTATCCACACCCTTTTCAGAGTCGCCCACATCGTTAGCAAGATTGGATAAAATTTGAAAACTTATCGTTGCCAGCAAACAATAAAGAAACAACAACGCATTAAAATAGCCATCCATTAAGGCAATGGCAGTACCCGTCATTACACCAGAAACGGATAAAGGCAACGTTTTTAAACGAAATGCTTTGAGCCACTTTTGCATACTTTTAAATTTAGACATGCTAAAAGTAAGAAATTATTTTGTGTACAGACATGTTTAATAAATACTCGGTTAGATGAAGAAAAAAACAATTCGGTATCAAGAACAATTAAAGACTTATTAAAGGATTTAAACAAGCAGCGATTTAATTATTTCAGACTGATAAAATGTTTTATCTTTGTAAGAGGATCAATCAACATGAATATAACAGGAAAAATAACAGGTATTACATACAAGGTCTTTTTGGTTGAAGATTTAAAACAAATCAAGCTAAGTGATTTTGACATCAATACTTCTCCTTCAACTTGCTTATTGATAAACAAGAAAAACACCTTTGCAATATCAAAGTGGGTTTCTCCTAAAAGAACTCGCTCTTATCCCTTTGAGAGAGTTTACAATTCACTTACAACATCGAAGAAAATTACGGTTATTCCAATAGTAAAAGACGAAGGC
>JBKHVV010000107.1:0-5542 GCA_046569885.1 Bacteroidia bacterium | reverse complement strand
CTTCTTTTCTCGTTTCATAATTTAAAGTTAGCACTTCGGGGCGTAACTTTTTTGTCCACTCAAAGGTAGGAACTCCATTCCCTCCTAATTAAGGAGGGTTAGGGAGGTGTTATGTGTTCCCTATTGGAAGAGTCTTTGTGCCTCAACTTTTCAATGGGGCACCCACCCGTTGAAGTGAGCCTAAATTTATCAGCAGAAGCTTAGCGGCTTTGATAAATTAGCGAACAAAACGATGGTGGGTCATTCCAAAAGTTGCAACACTTGATTTTTGAATACTTTGTATCAAGACAAAGTATTAGATTAAGTTATTTTTTTCTCCCCCTCGAAGTATCGAGAAATCTTTAACTCTCCCCCTTTCGGGGGAGTTAGAGGGGGCTTCTATTTCTTATAGCAACGTTGTAGGACAAACATAATCCGTCTTCTTAATGCCTTCAACCTTCTTAATGGCATTAAACCCTCCAGCTACATCAATCACCTTATCAAATCCCCTTGATTTTAAAATTGAAGTGAAAATCATAGAGCGGTAGCCAGCTGCGCAATGAATGTGGTATTCGGTATTTTTATCTATTTCGCTCATGTTTTGGTTGATAAAATCGAGCGGCAGATTTTGAACATCTACAATGTGCTCGCTCTCGTATTCACTATTTTTACGAACATCCAACACATTTAATTTTCCTTTGATCATGCGACTTGCCAACTCTTCGGCAGAGATAGATTCAATGGTGTTAATTTCTTTTCCTGATGCTTTCCACGCCCCAAAACCACCTTTTAGGTAGCCAATACAATGGTCGTAGCCAACGCGCGCTAAACGTGTAACAGTTTCTTCCTCTCTACCTTCTGGGGCGATGATTAAAATTTCTTGTTTTAAGTCGGTAATCAACGCGCCAACCCATGGGGCAAATTGTCCGTTTAGTCCAATGTTTATCGAATTTGGAACAAATCCTTTGGCAAATTCTTGTGGGTCTCTTACATCTAACATAATGGCACCTGTTTCGTTGGCTGCTGTTTCAAATGCTTCTGGGGCAAGTGCTTGATGACCTCTTGCTAAAACCTTATCAATGCTTTCGTACCCTTTAATGTTCATCATTACGTTTTCGGGAAAATATGCTGGTGGCGGTGTTAAACCTTCTGTAACTTCTTTGATAAATTCTTCTTTGGTCATATCTGCGCGTAGTGCGTAGTTATTTTTCTTTTGGTTGCCGAGCGTATCAAACGTTTCTTTACTCATGTTTTTACCACAAGCACTGCCCGCTCCGTGTGCAGGATACACAATAATATCATCGTTCAACGGCATTAGTTTATTTCTTAAAGAATCAAACAAGTGCCCCGCTAGTTTTTCTTGTGTTAAGTCAGACGCTATTTTTTGTGCTAAATCTGGACGACCAACATCGCCAATAAATAAGGTGTCGCCCGTGAAAATTGCCTTGTCTTTTCCGTTTTCATCCGTAAGCAAATAGCAGGTGCTTTCCATCGTGTGTCCAGGCGTATGAATGGTTGTTATGGTGATTTCACCCACTTTAAATTTTTCTCCATCTTTGGCAATGTGCGCTTTAAAGCCTGGTTGAACAAGTACAGGTCCGTAAACAATAGGTGCGCCTGTTTTTTTGCTTAAATCCACATGTCCCGAAACAAAATCTGCGTGGTAGTGTGTCTCAAACACATACTTAATCTTTGCATTGTTTTTGCTTGCCATATCAATATATGGCTGTACCTCTCTTAAGGGGTCAATAATCGCTACTTCGCCCTTACTTTCGATGTAATAAGCGCCTTGCGCCAAGCATCCTGTATAGATTTGTTCTATTTTCATATATCAATTCGTTTTGTATTGTTCGTTAATGTTCTTTTTCCCTTTATACGAATAAAAAAAGTTTGCCCAAATTATTTTAGACAACGCGTATAATAGGGGAGATAAAATTACTAATAATCCGATAACTATAAAAAGATAATTAATCCAATCAAAATTAGAAAAAAATAAATTCATAGCGGCAAATGTGCTTATAAAAACCGCTGCGCCAAGTCCATACGAAACAAACATAGACCCATAATAAAAACCTGGTTCTTTCTCGTTTTTTTCACCACACACGGGGCACTTTTGGTGTATATCTCCCGCTTTGCTTAAATTATAGGGATGAGAAACGAAAAAATCTCCTTCGTGACAATGAGGGCACTTAAATTTTAACATACTGTACAATTTTGTGCCTTTTTTCATTTGTTCGTCATTTTTAATTTACAATGCAAAGGTGTGGCAAATGGTTAATATAGTAGGTGATAAAAATCACTTCAAAAGCGTTATGGTGTTTCGAGAAAGCGCAAGAACACCTTCGTGTTCCAGTTTTTTAAGTATTCGGCTTATTACCTCTCTTGAGGAGTTGAGGTCGTTAGAAATTTCTCTGTGGGTTACGTCTAATTTTTTTGATTCTCTGTTTTCCGATAGGCGCTTCAAGTAATCTGCCACCCTCTCGTCTAGATTTTTAAACGCCAATTGATTAGCAACCTCTGTCAATTCGTTGATGCGATGAACAAGCGAGTCTATTACAAATGAATTCCACTCTGGTAGGTTTTGTAATTTTTGTACAGTCGCAGAAGGAATAAATAAAATTTCTGAATCCTCCTCGGCATACACGCGCGCCATACTTTTTCCAAGCTCTAAACAGCACTTTAACCCCATAGAACAAATTTCTCTGGGGTTGAGGTAATACATCAAAAATTCGTTGTCGTCATCATCCTCTTTATACACTTTCAGTAAACCAGATTTCACAAATGGTAATCCCGCAACAGGCTGTCCGATATCCAAAACAATATCGCCTTTTTTGAATTTTTCGATTTTTGATTCGTGTAAAATCGTTTGCTTTAATGTTTCTGAAAATCCTTTAAAAGTATCGTTTGCCAAGTTGTTTTTGCTTAAGTTTAGCACAAGCAAAGGTGCAAATATTTTTCGAAAAAATAGAGTTCTGTTAAGCAGAGGATGATTTTTATTCAAACAAAACGTTCTGACATCGTTTTGGTTTTTATGCTCACCATAATCCGAGGGATTAATCAAAGAACTCAAGAAAATAAATTTTGCTTAGAAAACGTAGTTTAATGTAATTCACAGATGTTAATCTTGTAAAAATGTACAGTTAAACAACCTCATTTGTAGGGTTTGTCGTATATTTGGGCAGTATTCGTTGAAGTTTTGAGATTTTACGTTGAAACGATGGTTGGCAGTAAGAACTCTAAAAAAGGCGATATAGAAACTTAATTTGTTTTGTGCGATATTTGTGCGACATACCACAAAGAGTGTATAAAATGCAGAAAAATAAAAAACGATTTGTTAAGATTTCAAAACGATTTTATCATCAAATTATCTGATTAATATGACAAGATTAGAAGTTCAAAAAACATACAAAATTTACATCGGTGGTAAATTTCCGCGCACAGAAAGCGGACGTTACTACAAAGTAAAAAATACTAAAGGCGAACTATTGGCAAATATGTGTCAATGTTCTCGTAAAGATTTTCGTGAAGCAGTCATTGCTGCACGCAAAGCATTTGGCGATTGGGGCAGTAAAAGCGCGTTTAATCGTTCTCAAATTTTGTATAGAATTGCCGAAATGTTGGAAGGTCGCAAAGCACAATTTGTAGATGAATTAATGAAACAAGGAAGTTCTAAAACTCAAGCAGAAAAAGAAGTTACGGCTTCTATCGACCGCTTAGTTTATTACTCTGGTTGGTGCGACAAATACGGACAAGTATTCAGCAGTGTAAATCCTGTGGCCTCTTCGCATTTTAATTTTTCTGTTCTAGAACCAACAGGCGTTGTAGGCATTTTCGCAGATGAAAATTCTTCTTTACTTGGTTTAGTTTCAGCCATTGCTCCAATCATTGCAGGAGGAAATACCTGTGTTGTTTTGGCATCAGAAAAATTACCACTTTGCTCCGTGTCATTTGCCGAAGTGCTGAATTCATCAGACGTTCCTGGTGGTGTGGTAAATATTTTAACGGGTTTTAGAAAAGAGTTGTTAGAACATTTTTCAACTCATTTAGATGTAAACGCTATTCTATATTTCGGTGGTGATAAAAAAGAAAAAGCACAGATAAAAGAATTAGCAGCGGTTAACGTAAAACGTGTTATTACTTATGAAAACTACGATGATGAAAATCCTTACAGAATTTTAGATGCTCAAGAAATAAAAACAACGTGGCATCCTATTGAAAATATTGGCAGCTCAGGTGGAGGATATTAGTTGATGAAAGAATTATTGAATATTGCTATTGAAGCTGCAAAAGAGGCTGGGAAAGAGATTTTAGACGTTTACAACAACTCAAATTTTGAAGTTGAAATAAAAGAAGACAACTCACCGTTAACGATTGCAGATAAACGCGCTCACGAAAAAATTGTGGAGTATTTGAGCAAAACAAACATTCCTGTTTTAAGTGAAGAAGGCGCAGATATTCCGTATTCAGAAAGAAAAAATTGGAAAGAATTATGGATTGTTGACCCATTGGACGGCACAAAAGAATTTATCAAACGCAATGGAGAATTTACCGTAAATATTGCCCTTGTACGCAACGGATTGCCTATTTTAGGCGTCATACATGTGCCTGTAAAAGAAATTACGTATTGGGGTTGTGAAGGATTAGGTTCTGAAAAAACAAATCAAAAGCTACCAATAAAAAACGAAAACAAACCATATAAAATAGTTGGAAGTCGCTCACACATGAGTGCTGAAACGGAAGAATATGTTAACGAATTAAGAAAAACTCACAGCGAACTTGAAATGGTTTCTATGGGAAGTTCGTTAAAAATTTGTTTAGTTGCCGAAGGCGAAGCCAACGAATATCCTCGCTTTGCGCCAACGATGGAATGGGACACAGCTGCGGGACATGCCATTGCCAAATTTGCAGGCAAACAATTTATTGATTACACTACAAAAAATGAAATGACATATAATCGCGAAAACCTAAGAAACAATTGGTTTTTGGTAAAATAAACACACATGAGTAAAATAGCACTAATTACAGGAATCACAGGTCAAGATGGCGCTTATTTGGCGGAGTTATTATTAAGCAAAGGCTATGAAGTGCACGGTATAAAGCGCAGAAGTTCTTTGTTTAATACAGACAGAATTGACCATTTGTATAAAGACCAACACGAAAAAGGTGTAAACTTCTTTTTGCATTATGGAGACATGACCGATTCTACCAATTTGATTCGAATCGTTCAGCAAGTACAACCCGATGAAATATACAATTTAGCGGCAATGTCACACGTTCAAGTTTCTTTCGAAACACCAGAATATACCGCCAATGCAGATGCCACAGGCGCACTAAGATTATTAGAGGCAATTAGAATTTTAGGTTTAGAAAATAAAACAAGATTCTATCAGGCATCTACATCAGAGTTGTATGGTAAAGTAGTGGAAGTACCCCAATCAGAAACTACACCATTCTATCCACGAAGCCCTTATGCTGTGGCAAAACTATACGCCTTTTGGATTGTAAAAAATTATCGAGAAGCCTATAACATGTATGCATGCAACGGTATTTTATTTAATCACGA
>JBKHVV010000106.1:0-5592 GCA_046569885.1 Bacteroidia bacterium | reverse complement strand
CGCAACAAGATTACGACTATCTCTACAACGCAGGCGCAGCAGGTATTTACGGACCAGGCACAAAAATTTCATTAGCGGCTATGGATATATTGTCGATGTTGATTGAAGGATACAAGTAGTTGAAAGTTCTAAAGTTAAAGGTTGAAAGTCCCGAAACACTAAACACTAAACACTAAAAGTGAAAGGACTAGAAAAATATAACGCCAAAACAATCGTAGCCTGGGGAGAAGCCATTAGCGGCAACAAAGAGTTTCACAAAATTCTTTACGAATTGGATTATCCTGAGTTGGGTTATTTCGTGTACGCTTTAAAAAATAATAAGGAGGCTAGAAAATGGTTGACGGATAATAAATTCTTTCATTTAGTGGCATTGATACAAGGTGCTGAAGGTAAAAAAGAAGCTTTGGATTGGCTCGAAAAACACGAATTTATTGTGTTAAAACACATGGCAATGGCAATAGATGGAGATGGAGCTTCTTTAAATTTTTTTAGAGATAACGATAAACTGATTTACGTGCTCACCACCAAAATGAAAGCAGTAAAAGATGAAATAGAAGACAATAACCAAGACCCACATAAAATTAGTTTTTAGTTTTATGAAAAATCATAGTGTTAAGCATCGCATAAATATGAGCATAATTCAACTTATACTATTATTTTCTATTTTTTCCTGCGCAAATTCTGAAACGGATAATTTTACTAATAAAAGAACTATTCAATCTGAAGAAAACCTTGCAATTGAAAACGAAAACATTATTGATACTTCTGGCACAACTTTATTGACTCGTTTTAATGTTCCAAATGGATATAAAAGAGTTGAATTGAATGAAAATACATTTGGTTTTTACCTCAGAAATTTTCCATTAAAACCCTTTGGTAGTAAGGTTTATACTTATGATGGAAATTTAAAATATTACCAAGAAGGCGCGGCATCTGTGCTAAATATTGACGTTGGCAATAAGGACTTGCAACAATGTGCTGACGCTGTAATGCGATTAAAAGCAGAATACCATTACCATCGAAAAGAATACGACTCTATTCATTTCAATTTTACCAATGGATTTAGAGTTGATTTTAGCCAATGGGTTCAGGGTTATAGAATAGGAAGCGATTATAAATCTTGGAAAAAAACTGCTCAGGCGAATACGGATTATAAAACGTTCAAAGAATATATGAATTGGATTTTTATGTTTGCAGGTAGTCTGTCTCTTTCAAAAGAACTAAAATCAAAAACTCCTGAAAACATAATGCCTGGCGATGTGTTTATTTTAGGCGGAACTCCAGGACACGCAGTAATCGTAATGGATGTAGCCCAACATCAAGAAACGGGAGAAAAAATATTTATGATAGCACAAAGCTACATGCCTGCTCAAGATATACACGTTTTAAAAAATCTCAACAACAAATTAATATCGCCTTGGTATAGTGCTAATTTTGAAAATGTTTTAGAAACACCAGAATGGACTTTTGATAAAACTCAATTAAAAACATTTTAATCATTTTCCGAGAAAATAAAAAATGACAAAACAACAACTTAGAAAACAATTTTTAGACCGAAGAAATCAACTTTCTAAAGCAGAAGTTGAAAATTGGTCTTTGATGATTTTTGAGCGGTTTTTTATCAATTTTGAGCCAAAAAACAAAAAAATACATGTTTTTTTGCCTATTTTTGAGAAAAATGAAATAAATACCTTTTTGCTAATTGAGCAACTTTTTGCTAAAACATCTTGCCAAATTATTTCCTCAAAAAGTGATTTTAAAACTTCGCAAATGGAACACTTTTTAATTGATGAAAATACGCACTTTGAAAAAGACCAATACAACATTCCAACGCCAACCAACGGAAAAAAAGCCAACATTGATGAACTAGATATAGTATTTGTGCCTATGCTTTGCTTTGACGAGCAAGGTCACAGAGTGGGCTATGGCAAGGGTTTTTATGATATATTTTTAGCACAATGCTCTAAAAAAACATTAAAAATTGGCTTGTCCTTTTTTGAACCTATTTCACAAATTTCAGATATTAACACACACGACATCATCTTAGATTATTGCATCACGCCAAACAATATTTACCATTTTAAAAAATAAGTATTAACTTAGCTTCAGTGCTAAAAAAAATCTTAAAATATCTTGCGCTTTTCACTTTGATTTTAGCGTTGATGTCGTCATCAACAAAGCTCTACGTGCGAGAATATTTGGCGTTTAGTTTTACGCCCGGTCCAAATATGGAACTGGTTACATTTGCTGTAGTAACCACCAATAATGGACGTATTGTGAAAAAAGAATTTATCAGTACAACTTCATTTATAAATAAAGCCACTGGTAAAGAACTCACCAAAGCCAATCCATATCAAATAAACATTTTTGAAGCTTATGGAATTGATGAATGTTTCTATGAAATTTCTGAAGAAAAAAACCAAATCACAGATAAAGAATCGCCAAAGAAAAAATGCACCACTTTGGATGATTTATGGCGTTTGCACTACAAAACACATCCACAGTACAAAATAAATTTTTTTGATGGCAACGAAAGCATTTTTGGCGGTTGGAGCAAAGAAGAAAAACACCCAAGTGATGGTCAATTAAAAATTTTACAAGATTACGGCATTGTAAATACTATAGATTTTTTTTACGGAGAAAATATGTTTTTGCTCTTTAAAGACATGCAAAACCCAACGTGGGTAGCTAAATATAAAGCGTCTTGAAAAGTAATGTGCTATTTAAAAAATGTAACGATGCAACAATTAAAATAATAAATAAAATCAGATTATATTTACGGCATAATGCCTCAACAACGCAAAGAAATCATATCGAAAATAAAAGAACACAGTAGCAAATTATTGACTGCTGGTGATTATTTTAATGGCATAAAAAAAGGTGATGTAAGTGTTCTTGGTCAAGCCATTACTTTAATTGAAAGTTCATTAGAAAAGCACCGAACCATTGCCGAAACGTTGATTGAAAAATGTTTGTTAATCTCTGGAAAATCAATACGAATAGGCATTACAGGTGTTCCGGGTGTAGGTAAAAGTACCTTTATTGAAGCGTGGGGAAATTATTTAACATCACAAGGACATAAAGTTGCCGTATTGGCTATTGACCCAAGCAGCCAAAGTAGCAAAGGAAGTATTTTGGGTGATAAAACCCGCATGAACGATTTGGCGATAAATCCAAAAGCATTTATTCGTCCTTCGCCAAGTGCGGGTTCTTTGGGTGGTGTAGCGCAAAAAACACGCGAAAGCATTATTCTTTGTGAAGCGGCTGGCTTTGACATCATTCTTATCGAAACCGTTGGTGTAGGTCAATCGGAAACGGTTGTGCATTCTATGACGGATTTCTTTTTGTTGCTGATGCTTTCGGGTGCTGGCGATGAATTGCAAGGCATCAAGCGCGGTATTATGGAAATGGCAGACCATTTAACCATTACTAAAGCAGATGGCGATAACTTAAAAAAGGCAAAACTAGCTGCCGCAGAATATAAAAATGCGTTGCATTTATTTCCTGCGCAAGAATCAGGTTGGGTTCCGCAAGTGAGCATTTGTTCCTCGATAGAAAAAACAGGATTAGATACCATTTGGCAAACGATAGAAAGTTACAAAAACACAACGGTACTAAACGGATATTTCGATAGAAAACGCCAACTACAAACCGAGTATTGGATGAATGAAAGCATCAAGGAACAATTGCTGAAAAACTTTCATAAAAATAAAGCGGTAAACACGTATCTAGAAAACATCAAAAAAGATTTACACAGTGGGAAAATTAGTCCTTTTAAAGCTGCTGAAGAGTGCTTGAAGAAGTATTTTAATTAGATAATTGATGATGTTATAATGAGATAATTTTTCTTTTTTCAAAAACTTTATCCAAATCCAAATTTGTTTTATAAAGGGAGGTGTAAATGCTAAATCTTTTCAACACCACTTTTTATAGTTGTTAAAAGTTGTAATTTTAGGGGATGAAAATTTTGATAAAATGAATAACTGCTTACTGGATAGGTAAGGTAGCCACACAATTTGCTTACTACCCAATGTATCAAATCCCCAAAGACTTAAAGTTTAAAATAGGTAGTTATATGGTATGAATTTTTTGTTTGTGTTTTTCGCTGTTATCTATGCGCTATTGTTCATACACAATTTAGCATTATAAAAAGCTTGTCAGCCCGTTAAAATGGCGAGGGTGCGGAAGAATGTGTAAAGAAGCATTATTTTAACTTGATTTTTTTGGTACTTTTTTAATCAAGTAAAAAAGTACAGAGAAACAAATTATCAAAACTAATCCAAGATTTCTCGACTTCGCTCGAAATGACAAAAACAAACCCACCTACTCAAAAACCCACAACAAAATAGGTCGCTTTAATTGCTTGATGTCTTTGTCAATTTCCAACATAAAACTATCCGAAACCGCAGGACAACCCCAACTATACGAAATTTCGTAAGGATATACCTCTTCATCGGGCGTCCACGCCCACGAGTGAAATACAATAACCCTATCGTAAGCTAAGCTGTTGGTAGCTTCCAAACCATGTAACTTGTAACTAAAACCTACACCAAAACTACTCCACACACGTGCGCCTGTTTTGTATTTCCCCTTAGACGAACAATGACTTTCGTGCACATTTTTAAACACAGGTCGCCAAGTTCCGTTATCTTCATTACACGCACCCTGACTTACCAAAGCAGATTTTACAATCGTGTCTTTTTTAAAATCCCACAAAAACAAACGCTTTGTCCCCGGATGTTGCCACATATCAATCAAAATACATTGGGTAGTATCTAAACCATTGCGTTTGTTAAATTGTAATGCCTCTTTAGCCAAAAGTTTAAGCGTATCCAAGCGCAAACGCGGAGGAACATCTGCGACAACGTGTGTTTCTTCAACTATGTTTTCTTTAGAGGGTGATGGATTCACAGAAAAGTGTGCATTGCTGTCAAGTTCATTGCTCGAAGCAAACATACAAGACACCAACACACTCAGCGAAGCCAAATAAAACGCACCTTTCATAAATCGTACTTTTTTCCTTGAGAATATTAGTACGAAATTTTATGCCAAAAGATACATCTCTGCATCATTAAATGGTCAAATTACCGCATTAAGCCAATAATGTGTATTTTTGTAGTACAATGAAAGGTTTATTCAAATTTGGATTAAGCAAGCTACCAAAACACAAGGGTTTTGATTACCAACCGCGCTATTATGACGAGCGCAAAGAACGTTTGCAAAAACGTGAGCAGGAAATACGAGAAAAAGTAGAGGATAAAGAACGAAATTCTGATAATATAAAGTTTGATTTCAGACGAGGAAGTTCTGCTTCTAATCGCTCAAAAAAGTTAGCCAAAGCCAACGTAAGATTAATGATAATTATTTTCGGATTAATGCTAGTTTGCTATTATCTATTTCTAAAAACCGATTTGTTTACGCAATTTTTCGGAAAGTAAATCATGAGTGATATTATAAAACTTTTACCAGATAGTGTTGCCAACCAAATTGCGGCTGGCGAAGTGGTGCAACGCCCTGCTTCTGTGGTGAAAGAACTCATTGAAAATGCCGTAGATTCAGGCGCTACCAACATCACGCTTATTGTAAAAGATG
>JBKHVV010000105.1:0-5650 GCA_046569885.1 Bacteroidia bacterium | reverse complement strand
CAATTGATTGAGATTACCACCAAGTACAAAGTAGCTATCAATATTGCTTCTGCGCAAATCTTCCAAAACGTGTGTTCTAAAATTGAGTAGAGCAATCCATCCGTCTTCTACGTCTTCATACCACTCTTCGTAGTAGCATTCGTCAGAGCTATGAAAATTCAAAATGTTTTCACCAATTAAAATAAATTTAGAAATGCCTTCGTGTGTTAAAAAATCAATGAAGTCACGTTTTAGAAACATGATGTCGTTGTAGAGCAAATCATTCCACTCGCCAATGAGCTCTATAATGGCAAACCCGTCTTCGTAATCGGTGTATAGCAATTTTAAAAATAGGGTAGAAGAGCCAATACTGTCCCACTGCGGGTGAATGTAGTGGTTGTAAATTTTATCGGTATAAAAAAATTCGCTGTACTCTTTTTCAAAAAATGGCGAGCGCGGATCTTCCTCTGCCGTGTACAAATTCCTCCAATGGTAATATGGCTCTAGGTCTTGCATTTATTTGCTAAACACATTCTCTTTAGTATTGTCTTCTATCAAAAGTTTTTTATTGTTTGCTTTTAAAAGAGCTAAAATTTTATTAGTACCTCTTTTGCTAGCACAAATTGATAGAATAATTTTTCTTTTATTTGTTAAGTATAAAGAGATTTCGTAGTATTCCATATCGTCTCTCATTGTTCCGTAGCTAACCTTAGTTTGGAAATCTTTAATAAAAACATACTCATATTCGGGCAGAGGAATTTTATTGTGAATTTTTACAAAAAGGATCTGAATATACTGGTCTATATAGTTTTCTTTAAAGGAAATTTCTGTCATCTCTTTTCCAAAACCATAAATAATACCAAGTATAATTAATACTATCGACAATATAGCAGCATATATATTACTAACAGGAAAATTAAACATTAGAGTTACTCCAAATATTCCAAAAGAAATAAAGAAAGCTCTCCGTAAATGATTACCAAGCCTACGTTTTTTAAAAATAATCTTACTCATATTTTATTTCCTTTTTCCACCGCCTTTCTTACACTACCATGTTTTTTTAGTAGTTCGTTGGCTTCTTCGTAGCCAATGTTAAGGGCATTCATAATCATGCGGGTGCCACGGTCAATCAATTTGTTGTTGCTTAATTGCATGTCCACCATTTTGTTGCCTTTTACGCGCCCTAGTTTTATCATCACACTGGTAGAAATCATGTTTAAAATGAGTTTTTGTGCAGTGCCTGCCTTCATGCGTGTGCTGCCTGTTACAAATTCTGGCCCTACCACCGCCACCATAGGGTGCTTGGCGGTAAGTGCCAATGGGCTACCAGGGTTGCAGGTAATGCCACCCGTTAAAATGCCCAATGCGTTGCATTGTTCCAACGCGCCAATTACATAAGGCGTAGTTCCCGAAGCAGCAATACCAATTACGGTATCTAGTTCGTTAATATCGTGTTCTTGCAAATCTTTCCAGCCCTGTGTTTTATCATCTTCAGCAAATTCTACGGCTTTGCGTATGGCAGTATCTCCACCCGCAATCAATCCTATAACCATACCATGTGGCACGCCATACGTGGGCGGACATTCAGAAGCATCTACAATGCCCAAGCGTCCGCTCGTACCTGCGCCCATGTAAAACAAACGTCCGCCTTGTTCCATGCGTGTTACAATTTCCTGCACCAGTTTTTCAATGTCTGGAATACATTTTTCAACCGCCAAGGGCACGGTTTTATCTTCTAGGTTGATGTTTTGCAACAGTTCCAACACACTCATGTTTTCAAGGTGGTTGTAGTGCGAATCCGATTCGGTAATTTTTTGCATATCTTATTATTTCAAGGATAAAAATCCGATTATTTTAAAACATCTACACTACTTTCGTAAAAATGTTTTACACCACGAAAAGTAAATATGTACAAGGTATTGCTCATAGATAATTTTGATTCGTTTACCTACAACTTGGTGCACTTGCTCGAAGGCGTAGATGCAGAAGTTACCGTAGTACGCAACGATATGCTGCATACCATTCAGCCCAATCGGTTTACACACATTGTTATTTCTCCAGGACCTGGTTTGCCCAATGAAGTAAATCACGTAAAAGAATTTGTAAAACCATTGCTTACATCGCACAACCTATTAGGCGTGTGTTTGGGGCATCAACTTTTGGGTGAATTGTTTGGCGCAGTGTTGTATCAAACCAACAAAGTATATCATGGCATCGCTACAGAAATTAGTGTAGATACATCCTCAAAATTATTTAAAGGTTTGCCAACTACATTTAACGTTGGGCGTTACCATTCGTGGATGGTGAAAGACTTACCTAAAGAATTAAAAATTACCGCTACCGATAACGAAGGTCACACCATGGCATTTGAGCATGCTTCTTACAACATTTCAGCAGTTCAATTTCATCCCGAATCTATTTTATCGGAATATGGAAAGGAAGTCGTAACAAATTGGTTGAATAGTTCCCTAGTTTATTAGTTTACTGGTTCATTGGTGTGTTAGGATAAAAAGGATTTTCAAATTGACACACCTTCAAATTTATTTGTTAAATTGTTTTTTTTGTTTTTACTTTGTAATTCAAAGTGCTTTTTAAAAAATTAAAACTATGACTTCACCAAAAAAGCCCCTACAGGATTTATCAGAAATCCGCAACATTATGGAGCGCTCTACGCAGTTTTTATCGTTGAGCGGATTGTCTGGCGTGTTTGCTGGAATCTATGCGCTTATAGCCGCATGGTTTGTGTATTACGATTTTGCAGAGCGCAGCAACCAATTGTTATCAGGATATAAAGACATTGTAAATGCAGATGTAAATGCCGAATTGATTGCCGATAAAATCAACTACGCCATAATGATAGGTTTGATAGTATTGTTTTTATCACTCCTTACGGGCTTTATTTTTACCAAGCGCAAAGCCAATAAGAAAGAGCAATCTCTGTGGAATAGTGCCTCAAAACGAATGTTATTCAACTTAGCTGTTCCATTACTTGCAGGTGGTATTTTTTGCTTTATGTTGATAAAGCAAAACAACTTTGGGTTGGTTGCTCCTGCTACCTTAATTTTTTACGGATTGGCATTACTCAACGCAAGTAAATATACCCTACGCGACATTCAGTATTTAGGACTTTTAGAAATCGCATTGGGTTTGGTTGCTGCTTATTTTGTTGGCTACGGGCTTATTTTTTGGGCGATAGGGTTTGGTGTGTTGCACATTGTGTATGGCTTGTCTATGTATCTAAAACATGATAGAAATTAATCTGTGAAAGGATTTGCTCAGTTAAATAAAGCGTTTGAAAGCCGTGTGCGCATGGGCGTTATGGCCGTATTGGTTGTAAACCAATGGGTATCTTATGGTGAGTTGAAAGATATTTTACAATTGACGGATGGTAACTTGGCAAGCCATATCTCTGCACTAGAAAAATTAAATTATGTAGAAGTGAAAAAAGAATTTGTAGGTAAAAAACCGCAAACCTCTTACAAAGTAACCAAAGAAGGAAAGCAGGCGTTTCAAGGACATTTAGATGGTTTGGAAAAAATGATAAAAGGGATTTAACAACTAAAAATAAAAGCACCATGAAAAAAACAATGTATGCATTAATAGCTTTTTCGGCTAGTTATTTATTTTTTGAGCAGTCTTTAGGATTAAATACGCTTATTTTTTCCTTACTTATACTGCTTATTACCTTTTTAGATAAAAATGAGGATAAAAAATTATCCACTTTTCTTCTTACTTCCATTGTACTATTAGCAAGTTCTGTTTCAGTATTTTTATATTCTAACTTTTTATCAATTCTTGCGTTTTGGTTGGCTTTGTTTGTTCATATTTCTTTTGTTCACGACAAAAAACTTTCTTTTGTAACAGGATGCTTATCTACATTTATTAATGTTTTAGCATCGGTTGTTTATTTTGTCGAAAAAATTACCGAGAAGATGATGAAAAGTAAACCCAACTCTAAAAAGAAAGAAAAATATGGAGTATTGGCGTATATAGTACCGCTAATTTTAGTAGTTGTTTTTTTTCTGTTTTATCGAAGCATTAATGAGGATTTTAAAAATCTCACCGATAAAATTAATTTAGATTTTATTTCATGGCCATGGCTTTGGTTTACGTTGCTCTGCTTTGTGTTGGTATTTCCACTGTTTCATTATCAAAAATTTCAGTTTTTATCAAATTTTGAAAGCCGATTTCCAAAACTTGTTTCCAGACCAATAACCAACTCGTTTTTCAATATGTTGATGAACTTGCGTACGGAGTATATGGCAGCAATAATAAGTTTTGTGGCACTAAATATTCTATTACTCACGGTAAATTTTTTAGACATTGCTTACTTGTATTTAAAAATAAAAGGTTCTGCACAAATGTCTATGTCCGAGTCGGTACATCATGGTGTAGGAAATTTAATTTGGTCGGTAATTTTTGCTATTGCTGTAGTTCTTTTATTTTATAGAGGGCGAGTTAATTTTTTAAGTAGCAAAGTACTTTTTGCTTTGGCTTCTTTGTGGGTCATTCAAAATGCATTTTTGGTATTTTCAACAGCGTATAGAAATTATCTTTATGTTGAAAATTGGGGCTTAACTTATAAGCGAATAGGCGTTTTTATTTACTTGTTTTTAACCATAATTGGCCTCGCCATTACACTTGTAAAAATCAAAAACCGTATTAATAATTGGCATTTGATAAGACAATTTAATTGGTCGGCATTTGTGTTTTTGGTGGTATGTTCACTTATAAATTGGAATAAATTAGTTGTAGGTTCTCAAGTTAGCGTGAGTAAAAAATTTAACAGACCAGTTGATTGCAATTATTTGTACAGTTTGTCGCCAACGAGTTTTACGTATATCGGAAAAAATTCAGATTGTGATGAGTTGGATGAGCGATTTATTGTAAAATCTCAAAATTTTATTAAAGAATATAATAGAAGAGATTGGCAGTCTTTTGTTTGGAGGGATTATATCACGTATCATAAGCTTAATACCCCATGATGTTGAGTAAATTTTCACCACTTTTAATAATGCTTTTTCTATTGCCCCAAGCAATCGTGCTTAGAAACAAAGCAGCGATTTCAATATCTTCTTTTCTTGTAAATTGATGCGGAATAGAAATAGGGTCGGTTTTTATAAAATTAGCGCTTTCGTACTGCTCAGCTTTTAAGTCTAAAAATTCTTTTAGCTCGTTTTGCTATATCATTAGTTGCTAAAAGTGATTAATCGGTTATGAATTTTTATGTCTGAAAATCCGAACTCATTTTTTATCCATTCAAACGTTTTGTTTTGGTAGATAAATACATGTGTTGGGTCGTTTTTGTAATACCACGTTTCAAAATTAATGTCTGGTGAATAAATGTGCGTCATGCAATAGAGTTTACCTTTTTGCTTGAGTAGGTTTTTTAACAAGGCAAATTCTTTTTTAGGATGGTGAAAATGTTCAATCACTTCACAACAGGTAATGTAATCGTAGTGTTGTTCAAGTAGCGAAGTCTCATCAATAAAAAAAGGGTCGTATGGACGAATGTTATAATTGCTTTCTTTGAGTATTTTCAAGATAGAAGAATCCTTTCCCGAACCAAAGTCTAAACCTGAATGTGTGGATGAAAAATCTTTTTTGATACGTTCTATAATGGGTGATACAAATTCCCTATAACCTTTGTCATTGCTGTTGTTTCGTGCAA
>JBKHVV010000104.1:0-5960 GCA_046569885.1 Bacteroidia bacterium | reverse complement strand
AAATGCGGCTACGCAAGAAATTCAAGCAGAGCAATTCTTACCCATAGCCCCACCCAAACCCTCCCCGAAAGGGAGGGATAACGACACACGTAATGGTGTGGGAGTAAACTCCTCCACCTCGGGGAGGTCGGGAGGGACTTCCGATTACATTTTTGAGCCATCAAAAGAAGTTATCGTCAATGATTTAATTCCTAAATCGCTTAAAGTGCAGGTGTACAAAGCGATGTTAGATTCTCAAGCAGCAGAGCATGGCGCACGTATGACAGCGATGCACAAAGCCACCGACAATGCTAACGAACTTAAAAAAGGGCTTAAACTATTCTATAACAAAGCACGTCAAGCAGCCATTACCAACGAAATTCTCGAAATTGTTGCAGGTGCAGAAGCGTTGAATGGATAAGTAAACCCATAATATCCATAAAAAACCCAGCTTTTAGCTGGGTTTTTTGTTAAAATTTAAATAACCAAGAAACCATTGGAATTGGAAAGGAGTTGACATACCCTGCAAAGTCTGAATGAATAACTCCCGCCAATGCAACTTGAAAAGCTTGGTTATAGTTTTTATGAAACCTCATAGCAGGCATGAGTATGAGCGTGGATGAATATTGCACTCCATTTTCAACAAGCTCTCCTTTTCCAATTATATATGTTTCTGTAATGTTAGAATTTGAATAATAATCATAGTAAGTCACCTCAATATTATAATCGCTATAATTTACGCTATAATTTTTTCTATAACCTAACAAAAACATAGAGTCAAAAATAAAGCTCGCTTTTTTTCCAATAGCTGCTATTCCAGATAAGCCAAAAACGAATGCTGTGTTGAGTTTTTCGGGACGATAGAAATACCTTTCTTCGTACGAAGAATAACCGTTGCCGTAGAGTTTCTCTTCAATGGCATCATAAGCGTTATAATCTTCAATATAATAGGGGTGGTAGGTGTCGTAGTTGTTTAAAGAATATTTTTCTCCAACTTGATTATTGTAAAACCAGTTATTACCCCAGTCATAATAGCCATAACCAGCAGAAAAACTTATGTTTTTCCCCCTATCCCCATTTGTCATCGTTAGGAAGTGTAAGCCGCCAAAACCCCTGCCTTGATTTAGGTATCCACTTGAGCCAAGTAGAGTACCAATAGAAAAATAAGTTTTTGATGTTGAATTAAAAGAATATTTGGCAGCCAAAGCAATGGGAGAAGCTATCCAAGTTGACATTAACCCTAAGCTAAAATTATCAGAAAGCGCAAAATGAACCTCAGGACCATATAAGTGTATAAGTGCATAGTGCTCGTCTTTTTTTATTGGCAAAGCGTTGGTGGTAAAATAATACCGTGTCGTAAATGGACCAATAGCCCTGTATTCTCCGTACTCTAAATTTTCTTTATTTCCTTCAATGGCTTTTATTTCCTTAATGTCAGACTTATTGATGTATATTTTACCTATGGTTTTCGTTTCCAGTAAAATTTCACGACCATCATCACTTAGTATATATCCGTAAAACTCGTTTCCGTCTGATTTTTTTATCAGGTACAAGGTTCTTTCCTGAGAAGTAGCAGAATCTTTAGGTGTTTCTTGTGCGAAAGAAATTGCAATAGAAAAAGAAAAAATAAGTAGTAAGATAAGTTGTTTCATAATGTTAGGTTTTTGGTAAAAGTATAATAAAAACGATAACTATCAAAAAACTATTGTTTTACAACCAATTTTTTTTTCGGCACAAAACGTCAACGTTTTCTCAAGAGCATACAACATGTTTTTTTCAGCTTTTGCCGAATCGTGGAAGATAACGATAGCGCCAGGTTTTAGATGATTGGCAACATTTTCTGCGCAGCGTTGAGGAGAAAGTGTTTTATCAAAATCGTACGATAAAACATTCCACATAACGATGTTGTAACCCTTTTTCATCAGTGCTTTTCCTTGCTTACGGGTTATTTTCCCGTAAGGTGGTCGAAATAACGTAGAGAAAATATGTTCTGCACACTCTTCGGTATTTTCAATATACTTCTCTAAAGGCGTTTTAAAGCCGTGTAAATGATTATGTGTGTGGTTTCCCAAAGCGTGTCCTTCCTCAGCAATTTGCTTAATAATTTCAGGATGTTTTTGTGCGTTTTCTCCTACACAAAAAAACGTGGCTTTAGCATGGTATTGTTTTAAAAGTGCCAACACTTTTGGCGTAATTTCCGGATGTGGTCCGTCATCAAACGTTAAAAAAACCGCTTGCTCATTATTAGGAATTTTCCAAACAAAGCTTGGATATAAACGTTGTAGCAAGTATGGCGTTTTAACCAGTCGCAAGGGCTATTCTTTTTGCTCAAATAAGAATGGATACCACTTGCGCAATAATGTTTGCGGCAATGCATAAATTACTTCTTGCGCATCTTGACCTGCGCCCACCTTATGGACGTATTGGTCTGCAAATAATTTTAATCTATCCAATACTTTGTTTGTTCCTGTTTCTTCTAAAATTTTATCGTCTAAGTCGTAACGTAAAATGAGTTGAGGTAAACGCTCTGAAAGTTGCTCGGCTCTATCGCCAATGTTGTAGAGCTCCATTAACTTGTGTTTATCATCAAACGAAAGCAAATAGTTTAAGTCATCCACGTTATCTTTCAATAGAATTTTTAGAATTTCAGTTCCTTTTTCTGTTGCTCCAGCATCGAAATAGTTCAACGCAAAATAAAAATCTTGATTATCTAATGGCGCATTTTTTACAGGTAATTCTTTCATGCATTTATCCAACACTTCAACAGCTTTTTTCTTTTCGCCATTGGCATTTAGTTCCATTGCCAAAAGGTTTGCTACGCTTCTAAAATGGCTTACTTCACGATACGTGTAATGGTCAATCAAAATACCTGGCTCACTTAAATTACCCCACGAATATTTATTCATGATGTAATCATACGTTCTCTCTGCATCAATGGCGTTAGTTTCTTGCTCAATGGGCGTTAAACGATTTACAATTCCATCAGCAACCATATATTTTTCAAGGGCTTTATTAGCACCAATGCCGTAAGTTCCCGAAAAATAAACAGGTCGAGACCAATCGAACGTAGCTAAGAAATCAAAGACCAATAAATCTGCTTTTTGAAAAAATCCACTACCAACTTCCCAATAAATAGTGTCGAGCATTTTGTCTTTCTCCTCTTTATTTACGATGCCATTTTTCAAACAATTTTCTTTGTTTACCGTAATGTAAAATTTATTGGCACTCACCTTGTGTTTTACTTGCGGATGGTCTATTCTTCCAAAGTCTTTGTTTTCTAAAATATAGTTGATGATGTCTTTTGCGTTGAAAAATTTAGAAGCATCCTTGTTCGGTTCTATTACCACAGCATCGCGCGTGCCTTGTCTGTAATGTGTTTCGGGCAATGTGAATGGTAACGGTTCGGAATCATACGCTTTGCGTTTTGCTTGATTTCCGTGCCAGTCGGCACTTAATAAACTTAAATTTACCACACGCACATCGGTTCTGTAACCTTCTACTTCTTGCACATACCACAATGGGAAGGTGTCGTTATCACCAATGGTAAACAACACGGCATTTGGTGCACAAGAATCTAAATAAGCACGCGCTAAATCTCTTGTGAGATAACGTCCTGAGCGGTCGTGGTCGTTCCAACCATCTTTTGCTAATAAAATGGGTGCAGGTAAGCATAGTAAAAATGCTAATGAAGCAATCAAGATATCATTTTTGGTTTTTCCTGCAAAATGAACCAACAAGCAAGCTAAACCTCCTAACCCTACTAAGTAAAAAATAGCGTAAGAAAACGCGTGGCTATTTTCCATAGACGTTTCAATAATGTAAATAACTACGCCTGTTGCAGCGGCTAAACCAATAATTTTTAGTAAATCTTTTAGTGTTACCGATTTTGCCACATGATATAATGCCAACACGCCTAAGCCAATCCAAACGGCAAAAGCATAAAACGAAGCAGCGTAAGCATAATCACGCTCACGAGGTTCGGCAGGTTTTTGGTTGAGGTAAATAATTACGGCTAAACCTGTAAATAAGAATAACAACATCACTACAAACCAATCTTTGGGTGCTTTTATAAGGTGAAATAAAAATCCGATTAAGCCAATCAACAACGGAATCATGAAGAAACGATTGTACGATGGATTATTTTTAATGGTGCTTGTCAATTCTTTTTGATTACCCAAGCGTTCTTGATCAATAAAATCAATACCACTTAGCCAATTACCTTCAATCAACATACTGGTGCTTGCTTTTCCATGTCCTTGTTCATCGTTTTGGCGACCAGAAAAATTCCACATAAAGTAACGCCAATACATCCAGCCCACTTGATAATCGAAAAAGTAACGTAAATTTTCTGAAAAACTTGGCATAAAAATTCCATCTTCTTGAAGTCGCTCTGCAAGTTCCATTGCTTCTGGACTTCCAGCATTCATTAATGCTTGATATTGTTCATAACGATTAAGGTTTTCCATACTTTGAATAGGAAGACCAGGCAATGGCTTACTTGAATTTCCTGTTAAAATACTGCCATCATACCCCGACCAAATTTTGTAGCGTTGTATTTTGTGTTCTTCACGATTATCAAACATTCTTGGAAAAATGGTGCAAAATTCTCTGTCGTAGTTGATGTCTGTGCCTTTGCCATCTTTAGTAACAATATATTTATGCTGAATTTTTGCATCAACACCTTTTTCTAATAAAAAAGCATTGGCATTAAATTCTGTGTCGAACGAATATTCTTGCCCATTTAATTCAATCACAAAAGCCTTCATGTACGAAGGATTTTCATCTTTATAAGGATCTTCTTCATCTTGAGGCGTATTAAAATATGGTCCGTATGCTACAGGCCACGAACCATATTGCTCACGATTAAGGTAAGCTAATAAGGAAGTTAATGTTTCGGGGTTGTTTTCATCTAGTGGTGTGTTGGCGTTTGAGCGAATCACAATCATCGCAAACGATGAAAATCCTATCAAAATAGCCATAAAACAAGCAACAGTAGTGTTTAGAATAATTTTGTTGTTTTTAATGCTATACTTCAAGGCAAACACCAACAGTGAAATAATAAAAATGAAGAAAACAATCGTCCCTGAGTTAAATGGCAAATTGAATGAGTTGGTAAACGTACGCTCAAACCAAGCCGCTATTTGAATGGTTTTTGGAATAACCAATCCTTGAATTGCACCAAGAATTACAATAGACAAAATACCCGTAATGATAAATCCTTTGTAACTAAAATTGTATTTTTTGAAGTAGTAAACAAATGCAATAGCGGGAATTGCTAATAGATTAAGCATGTGTACACCAATTGACAAACCAATTAAATAGGCAATTAAAATCAACCAGCGGTTAGCATGAGGTTCATTGGCAACGCGTTCCCATTTTAAAATTGCCCAAAACACAGCCGCAGTAAACAAAGAAGACATAGCATATACTTCGCCTTCTACTGCCGAAAACCAAAACGAATCGGTATAAGTGTAGACCAACGCACCAATTGCGCCCGATGCTTGAATAGCGATAATATTTCCTAACGACAATGCGCCTTGCGATTGTTTTTCGGAAAATTTAAGTGCCAGCATAGTGATTGACCAAAACAAAAACAAAATGCTGAAAGAACTACTTAGTGCAGACATGGCATTAACCATCATCGCTGCATTTTCAGGTGAGGCAAAAGCTGAAAATAAACGCCCCATCATCATAAAAAATGGTGCACCAGGCGGGTGACCAACTTCTAGTTTATTGGCTGTGGTGATATATTCTCCGCAATCCCATAAACTGGCGGTGGGCTCAATGGTAAGCAAGTAGGTAGTAGTGGCAATGGCAAAAACAAGCCAGCCAACTATATTATTAATTAAGCGATAGTTAGTCATTTCAAATTTTTATAAGATGGAGCGAATTTAAGGATATATTGTAGAAATCGAGTTTTTAGATGTCTTAAAAAATCATAAAACACATTAAGAAAAAGAAATTTTTATAAATTTGCGCCA
>JBKHVV010000103.1:0-5975 GCA_046569885.1 Bacteroidia bacterium | reverse complement strand
ACGAAGGGTAAATGTGTTTGCCTTTTAAATCGTGAACCACCGCTCCGCTGGGCACTTTATCGCCCGAACTTACGCTTATAATTTTACCATCTTTAATTACCAAAACACCTTTCTCGATTACCGTTTTGTAATCGGTGTGGATAACAGCATTTTTAAACGCAATGGTGGTTTTTTCTTTTTCTCTTATGCCGTTTATAGGAAACGTTTCTTGGGCATACGATTTTCCAAGTAAAACAATTACCACTAGCGCAACTATTTTTTTCTTCATATTAAAATTGATTTTTTGCTTTTTGTCAGAAACAAAATCTTACTACAAATTGTCTCATGAGTAACAAATGTAATGATGTTGCGCAAAGATTAATTAAGAATGTTTCTAAATAATTTTTTTTAAATAAATAAATTAGATAATCTGATACATTTGTGCTTGAGAAAAGATTGAAAAATTAAATAGTTAAATTTTTTAAAATTATGAGCGATTCTGCTTTTAGTAAATCATCGGTTGGAAGAAAAATTTTGATGGCTTTGTCCGGATTCTTTTTGTTGTTTTTCTTGGCGCAACACTTTACCATCAACTTCATGTCGGTGGTTAGTCCAGATGCATTCAATGAAACATCGCATTTTATGGGTACTAACTTTTTAGTGCAGGCATTGTTACAACCTGTTTTAATTTTTGGTGTGGTATTTCACCTAGCCATGGGCTTGTACTTAGATGCTAAAAATAAAAGTGCGCGTCCAACAAAATATCAAATGAATAGCGCCAATGCTAATTCAAGCTGGATGAGCCGCAACATGGTTATTACGGGTTTAATGATTTTAGCATTTTTAGGATTACACTTCTACGATTTTTGGTTTCCAGAAATCAACACAAAATATATTGTAGGTGACATGAGCGGTTTATTACCCAATGGCGATTATAGATATTATGAAGAATTGGTTCACAAATTCCACAACCCTACGCGTGTAGCTTTATATTGTGTATCATTCATCTTTTTAGCGTTGCACTTATTGCACGGTTTTCAATCAGCGTTTCAGTCGGTTGGTTTCCGTCATAACAGATACACCCCTGCTATTAAAAAATTAGGAAACATCTACGCTATTATCATTCCTGCGGGATTTGTATTCATTGCATTGTTTCATTATATAAACTCGCTTTAAACTAATCTAGAATATGTCAAAATTAGATTCAAAAATTCCTAAAGGTCCTATTGATAAAAAATGGACGGATTACAAAGACCATGTAAATCTTGTAAACCCAGCCAACAAAAGAGCCATTGATGTAATTGTTGTAGGAACAGGTTTAGCAGGTTCTTCAGCAGCAGCGTCATTAGCCGAAATGGGATACAGTGTAAAAGCATTTTGTTTTCAAGATTCTCCACGTAGAGCGCACTCAATTGCAGCGCAAGGAGGTATCAATGCGGCAAAAAATTATAAAAACGATGGTGATAGCACCTTCCGTTTATTTTATGATACCATTAAAGGTGGCGATTACAGAGCACGCGAAGCCAACGTTCATCGTTTGGCAGAAGTATCTGCCAACATCATAGACCAGTGCGTAGCGCAAGGCGTTCCGTTTGCTCGTGATTACGGAGGGATGCTAGACAACCGTTCATTTGGTGGTACACTTGTTCAACGTACGTTTTACGCAGCAGGACAAACTGGTCAGCAATTATTGTTAGGCGCTTATTCTGCCATTAGTAAAGAAGTAGCGAAAGGAAGTGTGCAAATGTTCAACCGCCACGAAATGCTCGACCTAGTTATTGTAAATGGTAAAGCAAGAGGTATTATTGCGCGTAATTTAATTACTGGAGAAATAGAAAGACACTCAGCACACACTGTATTGTTGTGCTCTGGAGGATACGGAAACGTATTCTTTTTATCTACCAACGCGATGGGAAGCAACGTAACTGCTGCTTGGAAGGCATACAAAAGAGGTGCCTATTTTGGTAACCCTTGTTATACACAAATTCACCCAACATGTATTCCTGTTTCGGGCGACCATCAATCAAAATTAACGTTGATGTCAGAATCATTAAGAAATGACGGAAGAATTTGGGTTCCTGCAAAAATGGAAGATGCTATTGCCATTCGCGAAGGCAGAAAAAAAGCCAACGATATTCCAGAAGCAGATAGAGATTATTATTTAGAGAGACGCTACCCTTCATTCGGTAACTTAGTACCACGTGACGTTGCTTCACGCGCTGCTAAAGAACGTTGCGATGCAGGTTTTGGTGTGAATAAAACAGGTCAGGCGGTTTACTTAGATTTCGCTTACAACTTAAAATACAAATACGGAAAAGTAGAAGCCACTAAAAAAGGTATTACCAATCCTACCGAAAAACAATTGTACGATTTAGGTAAAGAAGTGGTGAAAGAAAAATACGGAAACTTGTTTGATATGTACATGCAAATCACAGGTGAAAATCCGTACGAAACACCCATGATGATTTACCCTGCGGTGCACTATACCATGGGTGGACTTTGGGTTGATTACAACTTGATGACCACCATTCCGGGTTGCTACGCATTGGGTGAAGCCAACTTCTCAGACCACGGTGCAAACCGCTTAGGAGCTTCGGCTTTAATGCAAGGTTTGGCAGATGGTTATTTTGTAATTCCTTACACCATTGGAGAGTTTTTAGCCAACGATATTCGTACAGGAAAAATTCCTACCAACACACCAGAATTTGACGAAGCAGAAAAAGCAGTTAAAGAACGAATCAACCATTTCTTAAATAATAAAGGCACAAAACCTGTAGATTATTTCCACAAACGTTTAGGTAAAGTTATGTGGGATAAATGCGGAATGGCGCGTACAGAAGAAGGTTTAAAACAAGCCATCGAAGAAATTAAAGCCATCAAAGCAGAATTTTGGAAAGACCTTCGTGTGCCAGGTTCAGCAAATGAATTTAACCAAGAATTAGAAAAAGCAGGTCGTGTAGCAGATTTCTTAGAATTAGGCGAATTGATGTGTTACGATGCGTTAACACGTAACGAATCGTGCGGTGGTCACTTCCGTGAAGAATACCAAACCGAAGAAGGTGAAGCACTGCGTGACGACAACAATTTTGCACACGTAGCAGCATGGGAATTCAAAGGCGAAAACGCTGTTCCAGAAAGACACAAAGAAGAATTAGTTTACGAGAATATCAAGTTGGTTCAACGTAGTTACAAGTAGTGAGGTAGTGAAATAGTAAAGTAGTAAGATAGGATGAGTAATGTTAGTTCATATAAAGATTTAATTGTTTGGCAAAAAGCGATGGCCTTAACCAAAGAATTATATAACATTTCTTCAAGCTTTCCCGAAAGTGAAAAATTTGGGCTTACTCAACAACTAAAGCGTTGTGCTATTTCTATACCTTCAAATATTGCAGAAGGTTGGGGTAGAAATTCCAATGGATATTTTGTTCAATTTTTAAATGTTTCAAAAGGTTCGTTGTGCGAAGCAGAAACGCAATTACACCTAGCCATTGAATTAAATTTTATAAAGCAAGACATTTGTACAAATGCATTTGATCTTTCTATTGAAATTAGTAAAATGATAAAAGCATTAATTAAAAATATAGAAAAATCACCAACCTAATTTACTAACTTACTATTTCACTATTTTACTTGTTTGACATAAAAAATTAAAAAATGAAACTTACACTAAAAATATGGCGACAAAAAGGGCCAAAAGACAAAGGAAAAATTGTTGATTATCCTGTAGATAATGTTTCTCCTGATATGTCTTTTTTAGAGATGTTAGATGTATTGAATGAGCACTTGGTTGAAAAAGGCGATGAGCCCGTTGCCTTCGACCACGACTGCCGTGAAGGAATTTGCGGGATGTGTTCATTATATATAAACGGACGTGCGCACGGACCACAAACAGGTGTTACTACGTGCCAGTTGCACATGCGTTCGTTTAAAGATGGCGACACTATATTTATTGAGCCATGGAGAGCAACAGCATTTCCAGTTGTAAAAGATTTAGTAGTAGATAGAAGCGCTTTTGACAGAGTTATTCAAGCAGGTGGATATGTGTCTGTAAATACAGGTGCAGCGCAAGATGCCAACAATTTACCAGTAAATAAAAACGATGCGGATGATGCCTTCTCTGCCGCTACATGTATTGGTTGTGGCGCATGTGTAGCAACCTGTAAAAATGCTTCGGCTATGTTGTTTGTTTCTGCAAAAGTTTCTCAGTTAGCATTATTGCCACAAGGTAAAGTAGAAGCGAAAGACCGTGTACTCAACATGGTAAACCAAATGGATTTGGAGGGCTTCGGAAATTGCACCAACACTGGCGCCTGCGAAGTAGAATGTCCTAAAGGCATTTCTTTAGAAAATATTGCCCGCATGAACCGCGAGTTTTTACACGCTTCGGTTGTAGCAGAAAAATAGTGTACTCGACACGTTTTTTATTTTTTGTAATTTCACAAAAAAAAGACATGCAAAAAAAATATTGGTCACTCTCAACTTTACTTTTAATTATTTCAATTATATCTGTTGCTGTTTCTTGCAAGAAACACAAGTACTATCGAAAAGATAAAGGTTTTGAAAATGATGTAAATTTTCCTGCATTGTTTGTTGTTAATGGGAAGAGTAACTCTTTGTCAATAGTCAATATTAGTAGCAATTCGGTTGTAGAAACGTATAATTTAAAAGGAGCAGAATATCCACACCATATCTATTTAAGCCCAGATAAATCTATGTTTGCTGTGGCTTTTACAAATACTGATTTGAGCGGTGGACATGGTGGACACGGTAGTAATGATGAAAAGAAAAACATGGTTCAGGTTTTTAAAACAAAAACAGGTGAACACGTTGTAAATATTTTTGTAGAATACACGCCTCACAATGCCATTTTTAGTCCAGATGGTTCTGAATTATGGATTAGTCAATCTACCGAAGAAGGAAAGATTATAGTTGTTGATACTAAAAAATGGAAGAAAAAATCTACCGTAACTGTAGGAAATATGCCTTCTGAATTGACTTTTAGCTCAGATGGAACAAAAGCATACAGTGCAAATACCAATGGAAATTCAGTTACCATTATTGATGTTTCTACTAAAAATGTATTAACCACAGTTGCTGTAGAAGAAGGTCCTGTTGGGGCTTGGACAGCATCCAACGGCAAAATGTATGTTGATAATGAGACAAGCCAATCTATCTCCGAATTAGATGTAGCAACAAATTCTATAACTGAAACTATAGCATTAGGATTTAAACCAGGCTATGTAGCTTACAACAGCAAAACGGAAGAATTGTGGGTGTCTGATGCCACTAACGGAAAAGTTGTTGTTTTTCAAAAAACATCTTCACAGTGGACAAGTGTCGCATCAATAGAAACAGAAAATGATACACACGCCATTTGTTTTTCGGCTGATAATTCAATTGCATACGTTACTAATCAAGGAGCGAATTCGGTTAGTATAATTGATGTAAGCAACCGAACCGTTTCTTCAACCATTAGTGTAGGAGAAGCACCAAATGGAATTATAATTGTAGAATAAATCTCATCTGCGTTTAGAGAGTTAAGCCCTTTTCAGAAATGAGGGGGCTTTTTTATTGATAGCGCAATTTTGTATATTTGCCATATGAACATCTTAAAACAACATAGCGAGCACCTAAAAACATTGTGTGAACAACATAATGTAGAAACGCTTTATGTATTTGGTTCTGCCAATTCTGATACTATGAAAAAAGATAGCGATGTTGACCTTTTAGTAAAATTTAAACCTTTCAATATTGCTCATTATTTTACTAATTATATGGAGCTAAAACGTAAGCTACAAACTCTTTTTAACAGAGACGTAGACTTACTTGAAGAACAAACCCTTTCTAACCCATTCCTGATTAAATCCATAGAAAAAAATAAGACCTTAATTTATGGATGAGCGCATTCAAAAATGGTTGTACGATGTGAAAATTTCTGTTGAAGAAATTGAATCCTTTTTTGAAAATCACCCCATGATTTTTCAAGAGTATAAAAA
>JBKHVV010000102.1:0-5981 GCA_046569885.1 Bacteroidia bacterium | reverse complement strand
GGTGGTATTAAATACACAGGAGACATTGTAAAAGCATTGGCAGGTGGTGCAGCCACCGTAATGATGGGCTCTATGTTTGCAGGAACAGAAGAATCACCCGGTGAAACAATTATCTTTGAAGGAAGAAAATTCAAATCATATAGAGGAATGGGTTCGTTAGAAGCGATGCAAAAAGGCTCTAAAGACCGCTATTTTCAGGATGCGGAAGATGATATCAGAAAATTAGTTCCTGAAGGAATTTCTGGCAGAGTACCTTATAAAGGCTACTTGCGTGAAGTGATGCATCAAATAGTTGGTGGTTTGAGAGCAGGCATGGGTTATTGCGGAGCTAAAAATGTTGATGAACTTCACAAAGCCGAATTTGTTAGAATTACCAGTGCCGGTGTGATAGAAAGCCACCCGCATCATCACGTTACCATTACACGCGAAGCACCAAATTATAGCATTAAGTAAAATCTGATGGCTGTTAATGGTTTTAATTTTTCTAACATATTTGTAAAACCTTCAATTTAAAGATAAGATAGATTAAATAAATGTCGCCTAAGAAAGAGAATAGAATCTTACAAGTAAAAGAAGCAACGATAACGGTTGTAACTCAAAATGAAACCGATTTTATTAGTTTGACTGATATGACCTCTGGATTTAATGAAGGTAGTGGATTAATAGGAAAATGGATTACCAACAAAAATACTTTGGAGTATTTAGGTGTGTGGGAAAATATCAATAACCCAAATTTTAATTACCCCGAATTCGGGGTAATTGGTCGAGAATCTGGAACAAATAGATTCATCATGTCGGCAGGGCAATGGATTGATAGGACGGGAGCTATCGGGTTGATTGTAAAAGCAGGGCGTTATGGCGGTACTTATGCTCATAAAGACATTGCATTTCATTTTGCCATGTGGCTAAGTCCAGAGTTTCAAATTTATCTTATCAACGAGTTTCAGCGCCTTAAAAACGAAGAAAACAATCGACTAAAATTAGAATGGAACCTACAGAGAACCTTATCGAAAATAAATTACCGCATCCATACAGATGCTATAAGAGAAAATTTAATACCTAAAGAAATTACCAAACGACAAATTAATTATGTTTACGCCACTGAAGCAGATTTACTGAATGTGGCACTTTTCGGCATAACAGCTAAAGAATGGCGAGATAACAATCTCAATAAGGTAGCGAATATAAGAGATTACACCACTTTAGAGCACTTAGTTGTACTAAGTAATTTAGAAAGTATAAATGCACTACTGATTGAACAGAAAATACCTCAATCCAAAAGACTTGTACAACTTAACAAGGTTGCCATTGCACAAATGAAATCTTTAATAGGAAGTAAAACGATTAAGAAGTTAAAATCGTAATTTAGGCGAAATAAAAGTAAGAATATCGAGTTAACAACGTTAAAATATTTAAAAGCATGAAGAAATTAGTCCTACTATTTACAGTATTTGCAAGCACATTTGCATTTGCTCAAAACGAAGAAGTAATCATGACGGTTGATGGAAAACCCGTTTACAAATCAGAGTTTGAGTACATTTTTAGAAAGAACAACAAAAGCGAAAACGTTACTCAAAAAGAGTTAGACGAATACATGGATTTGTTTGTGAAGTTCAAATTAAAAGTAACCGAAGCCCGCGAACTAAAATTAGACACACTTCCAAAAATAAAATCAGAATTAGAAGGCTACAGAGCACAATTGGCACAACAATATTTGTTCGATAATCAAGTAACAGAAAGCCTTATTCAAGAAGCTTATAGTCGTATGCAGCAAGATGTTCACGCAAGTCATATTTTGGCGAGAACAGCCGTAGGAGATACCATGCAGGCTTTCAAAAAGATTTGGGATATTTACAAAAAACTGGAAAATGGCGAAAACTTTACAGATTTAGCCGCAAAGCTTTCCGAAGACCCATCTGCAAAGAAAAATAAAGGCGATTTGGGTTATTTCTCTGCCTTCAGAATGATTTATCCGTTTGAAACGGCTGCTTACAATACAGAAGTAGGCAAATACTCAAAACCCGTTAGAACACGCTTTGGATATCATATTATTTACGTACACGATAAGCGACCAGCAAGAGCAAAAATGGAAGCTTCGCACATTTTAGTGAAAGTAGATTCTACTACTACAGATGAAAAAGCAAAAGCTAAAATTGATGAAATTTATGGTTTGCTCAAAAATGGTTCTGACTTTTCAGAATTAGCGACATCACATTCAGACGATGGTGTTTCTTCTAAAAATGGCGGTGCACTTGGTTGGTTTTCTCCAGGTGAAATGGTACCTGAGTTTGAAGATGCAGCGCACGCATTAAACAACGATGGAGATTTTTCTAAGCCTTTCAGAACGGAGTTTGGTTGGCACATTGTGAAACGCACAGGTAAAAAAGAAATCGGAAGTTTAGACGAAAACCTTCCACTAATTAAGTCTAAAATCAATCGTGATGAACGTGCTCAACGCTCAAGAAAATCAAAAATAGAACAACTCAAAAGAGAGTACAACTATAAGGTAAATGCCGATGTTCGTAAGAAATTAAATAAAATTATCAGACCGGAATTTTTTGAAAACAACGCGTTCAAACCCGAAATGGCAGATAAATATGCAAACGACATCATCTTTACATTTGCAGATCAGAAATTGGATGTAAAATCAGTTATACTTTATACCTACGAAGCGAACAATGCCTATCCCGAAGGAAAAAACTTAGATGAATTTATTGACGAACAAATAGACGCATTGGCTGCAAACCGAATTATCACTTACGAGCGTGCTAACCTAGAAAACAAGTATCCTAAGTTTAGAGCATTGATGGATGAATACACCGATGGTGTTTTGTTATTTGAACTTACCGACCAAAAAGTGTGGGGCAAAGCCATAAGAGATACTTCAGGTTTACAGGCATTCTACGAAGCTAACAAAACTAACTTTATGTGGAAAGATAGAGCGGATGTTTCTATCCTTACAACGAGCAATAAAAAATTTGCAAGTAAAGCCTACAAGATGATGAGTAAAGGAATTGCTGCAGATTCTGTTGCTAATTACATCAATAAAGATTCTCAACTAAACATTAAGTTAGAACAAGGTGTGTTTGAAACTTCTGAGCACGATGTGTTAAAAAATTCCACTTGGGAAAAGAAACTTTATAAGCCAAGCAACACTATTGGCGATGGTAGTAAATATTATATCATCAACATAAAAGATGTATATCCTGCACAACCTAAAAAATTGAATGAAGCTCGCGGTTTAATTACCTCTAAATATCAAGATAAATTAGAAAAAGATTGGTTAGACGAACTCAACAAAAAATATAAGATAGAAGTCAATAAAAATGTTTTATACTCTATAAAGTAATTGTTGAGAATTTTCACCTTCATATTACTTTTTTTTGTTGTTGTTTCTTGTCAGTTTTTTCAGTCAAATGAACCAGAAAAAACGAAGCTGGCAAGAGTAGGTACAGAGTTTCTGTATTACGAAGATATTGAAGCTAAACTACCCGAAGCCAAAGATGCCAAAGACAGTACCGAGTATTTAGATTTTTTTATCCAAAATTGGATTAATGACCAACTTACGGTTTCAAAATCGAGAGAACTTTTAAGCGATGAACTTACAGAAATTGAAGAAAAAGTAAACAACTACCGAAAGTCTTTATTGGTACATGCTTACGAGCAAGCCTACGTTCAACAAAATTTAGACACAAACGTAACGAACGAAGAAATTGCAAAATACTACGAAGAAAACAAAAGCAATTTCGAGCTCAAAGATTTTATTGTAAAAGCACTTTATTTTAAAATAAAAAGCGATGATAAAATTGCAAAAAAAGCAGATAAGTGGTACCTGCTAAATAACTACGAGGACGATTTAGATGACCTTTACAAAAACATTGCTCCCAAAATAGATTTGTTTTATTACGATACCGTTAATTGGATTTATTTTAGAGACATTCGTTCGGTTATTCCTATTACTTATAACAACACGTTAGATTTTTTGAAGTACAGAAAAACATATAAAATTACAGAAGAAGACCACACATTTTATCTAAATATTCTTGATTATAAACTAAAAGATGATGTATCTCCGTTAGCAATGGAAGAAAAAAGAATCAGAAACATCATTTTAAATAAACGTATAGAAGTAATTCGAAAACAACTTAGAATAGACCTCTACGAAAACGCTAAAAAAACAGGACAAATTGAAACATTTAAGCATTAAAATACTTTTTGCATTTACCGTTATATCTTTTTTTTCTACTGCTCAAGAAGGAAAAGTAATAGATAAAGTAGTTGGAGTAGTGGGTAACAAAGCCATTTTTTATTCAGACATTAAACAACAACTATTGCAAATTCAATTAGAACCTAATCAATCGGAAAGTGCTATTGAGTGCCAAATTTTAGAAAGTTTATTACTCGAAAAATTGCTTTTAAACCAAGCCGAAATAGATAGCGTTGAAGTTTCGGAAGCGCAAGTGAATGCTGAGTTAGATAATCGCATTCGATATTTCGAGTCGCAAGTAGGAAGCGTTGAAAGAATAGAAGAAATTTTTGGAAAATCATTGCTTGAAATAAAAGAAGATTTTTACAAAAAAATTGAAGACAGAATGCGTGTAGAACAAGTTCAATCAAAAATTACACAAAGCGTAAATGTCAACCCAAAAGACGTTAGAGAGTTTTACAACAAAACACCAAAAGATAGTCTGCCATTGGTAAATGTACAGGTAGAAGTAGCCCATTTGGTCATTCAACCACAAGTAAGCGATGCGGAAAAATTAAGAGTGAGACAGCAATTGGAAAAATGGCGCGATGAAATTGTAAAAGGCGAAAAAACCTTTGCAACAACTGCTGTTTTCGAATCAGACGACCCAGGTACAAAGTCGAAAGGTGGAGAATTTGAATGGGTAACTCGAGGAGAATTTGTGCCCGAATTTGACAGAGTAGCGTTTAGCATGAAAGAAGGTGAAATTTCTCAAGTATTTGAAACCGATTATGGCTACCATATTTTAGAATTATTCGAGCGTAGAGGCGATAGATACAGAGGTCGCCACATTTTAAAAACACCCAAAGTGGGTTCTGATGAGCTGTACAAGGCTCGCAGCAAATGCGATTCTATTTTGAATTTGATTAACACCAATCAAATTACGTTTGAAAAAGCCGTAGATCAGTTTTCTACCGATAAAGACACCAAGTACAGCAAAGGATTAATTTACGACCAATATTCAACCAGCTCAAAATTTGATATTGAAAACCTTGACCGACAACTTTTTTTAGCCATCGAAGGCATGAAACCAAGTGAAGTAAAAGGTCCATTTGTAATGCAATCTAACGATGGAAAGCAAGGCTATCGCTTGGTAAAATTAATCTCCAGAACAGAGCCACATCGAGCTAATTTGAATGACGATTACCAACTAATCACCAATATAGCAACCAACGAAGAGCGCCAAAAAGTGCTTAAAAATTGGGTTAATTCTCAACTAGTTTCTACCTACGTAAAATTAGATGAAGAATATAAAGATTGCACATTTGAGTTCGATTGGTTAACTTCAACTCCTAAATAAAAACATTCATGCAATTTCAATCCGATAAAGAAGCGCTCGATTATTTTGTGCAGAAATTTTCTGTTCTCAAAAAAGAAATTTCCAAAGTAATTGTTGGGCAAGATGAAGTCATAGACAAAGTCCTCATTTCTATTTTTAGTAATGGACATTGCTTGTTGGTGGGTGTTCCAGGTTTAGCAAAAACCTTATTGATTAATAGCATTTCAGAAGCGTTGGGTTTGTCATTTAATCGTATCCAATTTACACCAGATTTAATGCCTTCCGATATTATCGGATCGGAAATTTTAGATGAAACACGCAACTTTAAATTTATTAAAGGACCATTATTTTCAAACATTGTTTTGGCAGATGAAATAAACCGTACACCGCCAAAAACACAAGCAGCGCTTCTAGAAGCCATGCAAGAAAAAGCAGTTACTTATGCTGGACAACGTT
>JBKHVV010000101.1:0-6011 GCA_046569885.1 Bacteroidia bacterium | reverse complement strand
AGATTAGTTCAATTAGAATTTTTAAAAATAAATATATTGAATTAGTTATTTTTCATTTAGAAATGGGAGAGTTTCATAACACCTATTATAACGAAGACGGCTCGGAAGAAGTTATAACAAAAAATGAATACGAGTTCAAATTAACTTTTGATGATATTAAAAATTCAACCTACGAAGAACCCTTATTATATCACGGCTTTGGATTAGATACTTTTGTTGTTAAAGAGTCTCCATAAATCATCCCTCTTAATCTCCCTTCAAAGGCAGACACTAAACACCTTCCACATACTCCTGCAAGTAGCTAAAGCGCTCGGTAAGTTTACCATTTTTAGTTTCGCTGGCGCATTCAATAATGTTGTCAGGGTCGTTGCCTAATAAGGGTTCTAACACATGGTCTATAAACATTTTACCAAAATCTTGAGAGGCATCTTTGGGTAGTTCGCAAGGTAAATTATCTACCGCCATTACGGCTATTACGCCCTCTTTTTTGTAGTCGTCTTCTTTTTCTGTTTGTGGGTTGTATCCATAAATAGGTTCGGCAATAGTACTTGGGCGAATGGTACTGGCTATCGGTCCGTCAATATCACAGCTAATATCTGCCACTACTTGTATTTTCCAATCGGGGTGTTTGGCGTCTTCTCGTGTGTAAATATATGGAGCTTTGCTATCCCAATAATGGCAAGCAATGTACATATTTGCCACTTTAGCATAATTTAAAAATGACGATTTAAATTGGCTTGGATCTTTATAAAATTCGCTTTTATCAAACACATAACCATCTTTAGTTTCGTTGTAATGTTCTACGCCCAATTGCGTGTAAACAGGTTCGTTAAATGTTTCGGTTAAAAACGCTTCGGGGCTAACTTTTTTAATGGGCAACAAATTGATGATTTCTAAAGCACCACCACCTACTCTGCCACTTCCGGTAATTACAATTTTAAAGTTATTAGGTAGTTTTACATTTACAAGTTGCGCTTCCATTTCTGCACGGTCTTCGCAATCATCGGCACGTTTTAAATCGTACGCACCGCTCTTTTTACCATACGCTAAAAATCCATTGTAGCACCCAACAATACCAGCATAACGTCCAAAAGCGATGAGTCGCTCTCCATTAGTATTGGTAATGGTTTCCCAATCGATGAGTTGAATGTTTTTTTCTAAAATAGCACGCAACAAATCGCGGTTGTAAGGTTGTTTTTTTATCGTATGCGAAAAGAATAAATACTTTTTGTTAGCGATGAGTTGCGCGATGGGAACTTCTTTTACGCCCATTAAAATATCGCATTGAGAAACATCCTCTACCACAGCAATGCCTGAGCGTTCGTATTCGCTGTCTTTAAATTTACGCACGTCACTTTTTTGCACGTAAATTTCTACGTTAGGATAATTGTTTAAAATGTACTCACACTGCTCAGGAGAAAGCGGTACGCGCTTATCTGGTGGAGTTTTTCCTTCTCGTATTAAACCTATTTTTACCATTGCAATGGCGCAAAGGTAGGCATTTGTTTGAAAATGCAGGCATTATCTCTGTTTTAACGCTTCTAAAAATGGGCGATGCAACTTGAGTAAAAACAGTAAAATTAAAAATGCTAGCAGAGAAAAAGTAATATAAACACTCCAAGTAAAATCAAATGTTGAATGAAGTACAAAGACAACTAGAAGAAATACCACACACAAAACAATTAGTCGCATCAACAATGTTGAATCTGTTTGAATTTTTTTGCGAATCATCACAAAATATCCAACCGACAAAATGAGTGTGCTAAATGCCGTTGTATAAGCAGAGGCAATGGCTCCATAAGCAGGAATAAAATACCAGTTTAAGGCAATGTTTATTGCAACACTTATTGCGACTAACCAATTTACTTTACTTACAAATCCTGCTGCATTAAGGTACGTTCCGTACAACACAAAAACACCATTTATTACATAAGAAATCATCAACACAGAAAGTATTGCAGACATTTGAGAAATTTGATGTACTGTACTATTTTGAAACAGAAAAAACATAAATTCATTGCGCGCAAGCAACACAATTCCTAAAAAAATTATCGGTACTGCCACTAAAATTTTTCCACTCTTTAAAAGCGATTTGTGTTCGTTCTCGTTAGAAGAAAACTTTGCAAAAAACATAGGCATAATGAGCCAAATAAACATCATAAACGCATCGTACCAACGGTACGCACCAGCATACAAACCCGCTTCTGTACTAGAATGCAAGCGCTCTACCATAAACATGTCTATGCGCTCGTTAATAGCATATAAAAAAGTCATCATGGTAAAAGGCAATGTCTTAACGATTACTTCTTTGATTTTTGAAAAGGAAAAAGAAAATTTAAATTTTCCATACTTATAAATGAGAATTGCGAAAGTCAATAATGCGGTAATAGCAATGGCTATAAATCGAGCATATACAAAATTTTCAAGCGTGAATAGTTGCCAAACAAACAACATCGCAACAAGAAATAAAATTATTATACGGTCTAAAACAGAAGCAATACTATCGGTAATAAAATCTTGAAACGCCTGAAATTTTGCGCGAAACAACATGACAAATTGAAACAATGCTTGCGTTACAGCTATGGTGAATAAATACATTAAATGCTCGCCTTCATAACCCACTAAAATACCAACGCCTATACATAGCAAAGGAAACAGTAATAAGATAATTAAGCGTGCAGAAAAGAATGTTGACAATGTTTCTTGATATTTTGATTTGTCTTTAGCAACCGTATTGGTAACGTAATGATTAATGCCTAAATCAGAAAACACAGAAAGTACAATCACCAAAGAAAGCAAGGCAGAAAACAAGCCAAACGTTTCGTGTCCCAGCTCATCTTGAACAACATTTTCAGTTAATATCCAAATGGGCTTAATCAATAAATTAAGCCCAATCATAATGCCGATATGTTTTACAAATCCTTTGATATTATAACCTTAAACTTGCCGAAAATACTAATTATTATGGCATTCAAAACGAAACTTTTACTACATTATTTCGTATCTTTGCCCTCTAAAGTTCTTTTATTTATGGGGCCGACCGGTTTTGACAGCAGCAGAAACTGTACGGTAAGCATGCCGAGCCATGAGGATGTAGCTCGTAAATATCATGCCTTAAGCCATTAACTGGCGAAAACAACTACGCGCTTGCTGCTTAATCACTGAATGTGATTAAACTTTATCCTGCACAAGGTGTATGGACGAGCTGCCCTGCTAAAATCCCTTCTCTTTGGAGTTTAGACTTTGGGTATAGTAAACATAGAGATAGAAAACAACGCACTTCGAGTTGTTTTTAAAACTTAAGAAGATAAGCTATAACTTGGGTGTTCTTTTCCGTGTTATAGTCTAAAATCAATAAAGAAATAAGCATGTAGAAAGCTCTATGGTTTGTTGTTTGGACGAGGGTTCGAATCCCTCCGGCTCCACCAAGCGGGAATACTCGATATTAAGTTCGGGTATTCCCGTTTTTGTTTTGTCTGTGTTCTGTTTGTATAGGGCGATGTGTGCAAATATCCAGTTGATTGCTTCTGTTCGATAAGTGCCTAATTTTTTGTGATACCGAATTCCCTTCGGAAATAACAACTTTTGTAAGTTTTGTTTCTCTTTGAATGCTGCAGAGTCCCAAAGAACAGGAAGGTTTTCGGCATAGTATAGGACTTTTTCCGTAAGATTTTTCGAGTTCGATAGCGTATTTTGCTGTTGTGCTAATTCTGCTTCAATCTCCTTCATCTCTGCTAGGTATTTGCCCTTATACTTCAGATATAAATCACGCTCAATTTCCTCCATAATGTAGCGCTCTTCCAAGCGTTCTATTTTCTGCTGTAGTTCGGTTGCATTACGTTTTAGAAGCTTTAAACTTTCATCTCTATCCTTATCCAAATACTCGTAGGTGCGTTTGATTTGCTCGTTTAAAACAGGGAGGTATTTTTTGTCTACCGAGAAGTAATGTAAGACGGTTTTAAAAACTTGATTAAGTTCTTTGGCGTTGTGATTGTTGCAACATCCTTTGGTGCTGCATTTATAATAATAGATGTTTTTCTTTTTGACTAAATAACCAGTAAGGTTGGAATTGCACGCATCGCATATTAGTGTCCCTTTTAAAGGAAGGGTATCGTTTTCTACTACGTTGGAGTAGCCATGAGCGTTATGATTTTGGATATCGTTGACGGCTAAGAAAATTTCTTTTGAGATGAGTTTTTCTTGTTTGCCTTCTACCACTCTTCCTTCGAGTAGTTTAGTGGAAAGCAACCCACAATAAAACGGGTTACGAAATATCTTACTAATTTTTTGGTGAGACACTTCCAATCCTAATTTCTTCAATCGTTCTCTAGCTTCTTCATTGCTAATTTTTTCGTGGTACTTCCAAAGAAATGCTTTTCGTAAGAGTTTGCCTTTATCGTTGACGATTATTTTTCGCTCTCCATTGCTTCGTATCACATCATAACCAAAGGGTGTGCCTGTACACCATTCACCTCTTAGCAATGCTTCTCTCATACCTCCGATGCATTTTTCTCTTCGAAGTTGATTGTCATATTCGCTGAAGATAAATTGTATGTTTTGTTGCAATACTCCGCTTGGTGTAGAAATATCTGTTGGCTGAGTAACGGCAATAATGGAAATGTTCACCTGCCTAAGTTGTTCGGCAATATAAATGGCGTTGGCTCCTGTGCGTGAAAATCTATCTACACTATAAACTAATATTACATCTACATTTTCTTTGCTTCTTTTTACAAAAGTGAGCATACGGTTAAATTCTTTCCGCTCATCGGTTTTGGCACTTTCATACGTTCCTCCAAAATAGCCCATCACTTGATACTGCTGTTTTTGGGCATAGAGCTCACAGGATTTTTTTTGAGTGTCTAAACTCATGTTGTGCTCTGCTTGTTCTTTGGAAGAAACCCGTGTGTAAATCACACAGTTTTTTGTGGATTTTTCTTCTTTGATTTTGCCTTTGGCAAATTGACTCCACACATCTTCATCTTTTAATAAAGACGCCTCCTTTTTGGTTGCTGTTTTCATGTTGCTTCTTTATTTACTGGGTTTGAGCCCAACGTTAACACTTTATTTTGACCAAGCAAAGTTTGGTCCGTTCTTTCTTTTAAATGTGCCGTTTTTAGCACAATTTCACTAAAAATGGCTAGGGTTTGGGCGAGTTCTTGGGCTTGCTGGGGGCTGATGTCCTCAAATCCTTCAAATTGGGTAATGTCTTCGTAAGTTAATACAACAGGTTCAATGTATGGGGCTAATTGGCTCATTGGTAGTTGGTGTTTTGTATTTAGTATTTAGAAAAATAATATCGGCAGCAAAGCTAAAACCACCCAAAAGTGACCTTTACCACTTTGGGTAAGTTTGAGTAGGTTTATGTCGGTAATTTCACGTTTTGGCAGATATTTTCCAGTTTAGTCCAGTTTGGGCAACTTTGGGTAAGTTTGTGTCGGTTTGTGTCGGTTAATCTTGTAAAGCTATTTTAGGATTTTAAAATGGATTTTTTAGCTAAAAAAAATGTGCTACAAACTAATGCAGGGTTATAACATTTTACTGGGGTTTACTAATTTTAAAAATGCATCAAAATATGCCCTCTTTCTCAGTAAAATGAAATGTGAAAAATGCAACTCGTTTATTTTCAAATAGTTTTAATACACTGTAGTTTACTACAACCTAATGCAGGGTTATAACTAAACAGTGGGTTTCAGAAAATTTTGTTTTTCACCTATATTTTTAGTAATTTGTAGGGTATTTCTTGTAAAGCTATTGTCCGTTTTTAAAAAATTGACGACTATTTTTTTCTATCGTTGATGTTTTTCGTTTCATGTTGTTTTGGTGGGGAAATTAAGGTGTAACTCGATTGTTTACTGAGGTTGGCGAAAATCATTTTTTTACTTCTTTTTCTTAAATCCGTCTTAAATACGTTTAATTTTTCTTTGACGGAACAGGGCGAATTGCTCTTTTTTACATCAAAAACCCTACAAGCAACTTACTAGCAATCTATAAAGCAACTAAGAAGCAGTACT
>JBKHVV010000100.1:0-6040 GCA_046569885.1 Bacteroidia bacterium | reverse complement strand
AATGATGCTCGAAGATAAAATCAAAGCCACTGTGCGCAATGTTCCTGATTTTCCAAAACCAGGAATTTTGTTTAAAGACATCACCACACTTTTCGAAAATCCCGAACTGTGCAACCACATTTTAGATGAAATTGTACACATCGCAAAACCACTAAACCTTGATGCTGTAATTGGTATAGAAAGTCGTGGATTTTTATTTGCGCCAATGGTAGCTATGCGTTTGGGCGTGCCATTTATCATGGCGCGAAAAAAAGGAAAATTACCCTACAAAACCATCAGCCAATCCTATTTGTTAGAGTATGGCGAAGCCACCATCGAAATAAACCAAGATGTGATACAACCCAACTGGAACATACTCATTCACGATGACCTTTTAGCAACAGGCGGAACAGCCGAAGCCGTTGCGAAAATCGTTCAGCGAGAAAATGCCAACGTAGCAGGTTTTTGCTTTATCATAAGTCTAAGTTTTCTGCAAGGAGAAAAAAAACTCGCCAATTATTCTAAGCATATTGTTAATTTAGCGACCTATTAAATTTTAGACAGAGATATTAAGATGGACTTTTTACAGAACGAAAACCAAACCATAATTGCGCAAATGGTGCGCGATTTCGTCCAAAAAGAAATATTACCCAACCGTTATGCGTGGGATAGAGACGAACATTTTCCTGTAGATGTAATGAAAAAAATGGGTGCGCTTGGTCTTTTAGGCATTTACATTCCTGAAAAATACGGAGGCAGCGGATTTGGTTATTTTGAATACGCCACAGCTTTAATAGAACTCGGCAAAGTATGCGGTGGCGTTGGTTTAAGCGTAGCAGCACACAACTCATTATGTACAGGACATATTTACTATCACGGTTCTGAAGAGCAAAAGAAAAAATATTTACCCAAATTAGCATCGGGCGAATGGATTGGCGCTTGGGGTTTAACCGAAGCCAACACGGGTTCTGATGCCATGCGCATGAAAACCACAGCCGTAAAAGAGGGCAACGATTGGGTCATCAACGGAACTAAAAACTGGATTACACATGGACTTTCGGGCGATGTAGCCGTAGTGTTAATTCGAACAGGCGAATTGTTAGACAGCAAAGGCATCACGGCATTCATTATAGAAAAAGGCACGCCAGGTTTTTCTGCTGTAAAAATTACAGACAAACTAGGCGTTCGCGCCAGCGAAACAGCCGAATTGATTTTTGATAATGTGTGCATTCCACAAGAAAACGTTATTGGAGAAGTAGGTATGGGTTTTGTACAAGCCATGAAAGTGTTAGATGGCGGACGCATTTCCATTGCCGCACTAAGTTGTGGTGTGGCGCGTGGTGCTTACGAAGCATCGCTTAAATATTCTAAAGAGCGCGAACAATTTGGAAAACCTATTTCCGAGTTTCAAGCCATTGCCTTTAAATTAGCCGATATGGCTACAGAAATAGAAGCCGCAGAACTCCTAACCTTTCAAGCAGCCGATAGAAAAAACAAAGGATTGCCCGTAACCAAAGAAGGCGCATTTGCCAAGTATTACGCTAGCGAAGTATCGGTAAAATGCGGTAACGAAGCCGTGCAAATTATGGGTGGCTACGGTTACACCAAAGAATATCCTGCCGAAAAATACCTACGCGACTCCAAGCTAATGACCATTGGCGAAGGCACTTCCGAAATTCAAAAAATGGTGATTTCAAGAGAGATTTTAAGAGGGTAGTTTTTCCGTCATTTACGATTCCGATGAATATCGAAAGAAATAATCCTTTTATCTATCACATCTGTCATTTAATGACGAAATTCACTGCATCATTGAATGAAATGAAGCAATCTTGCTACCAATTCAATACATCTTCATATAAATCTCTCCAACGAGGATTCTTAGACTAAATTAATGCTATTTTCTTAGCTCTTGAACCTGCTTTGAATTTACTTTTCTCAAGCAATCGCCTCTTCTATGTTTCCAAAACTTTCAAAGTAAACCAACTTATTCACATTATACTTTGAAGTGAAACTTTTGGTGAACACCTTTTCTTTATGCTCATAAACTCTTTTCTTTAAGTTAGACGTAACTCCTGTGTACAAAACCTTATTGATAATATTTGTTAAGATATATACAGCACCACCCCTTATCATAATTTGATTATTTTTGCCACTACCAATGTACAAAAAAGACGAAATAAAAGAATTGAAAGGCATTTTTTGGCAAAAATTTGAAGGGCGAATGAAAAAAATTCGTTCAATGAACAATGGTAATAAAATCAATTGGCAACATTATCGCACAAACATCCATCATGTTTATTTTAGGTTAGAAACGAACGATAACGATTTAAAACTCTGCATTGATTTACAGCACAGGGATAAAGGCATTCGAGAATTATTTTACCAGCAGTTTATTGAAGTAAAAACAGTGATGCAGTCGTTTTTTAAAGATGAATTAGTGTTTCAAGAAAATTATCTTCATCCCAACGGTTTAGAAATTTCACGTATTTATGTTGAGTTGAAAAACGTCAACTATCTCAACGAAGAAGAACATGACCAAACAATTCAATTTTTTGAGAAAAACTTGCGTGCGTTGGATAAATTTTGGACAGAATACCAAGACTTATTTTTTCAACTAAAATGAGCAAACCGATAGTTTTATTGCTAATCCTGATAGTTGTCATTGTTGCTGCTTATGTCAACGCTTACCTTAGTGCCAAGAAAGGTTACCGCTTTGATAAAACATTTATTTTTTCGTTAATCGGATTGGTGATTTTAACCTATTTTATTTTACAATTCATAAATTTTTAACGCGTGTCAACACCGACCATATACGAACGTTTAGGTGAAGAAAATTTACAGTTGATGGTAAATCGTTTTTACGACTTGGTGCAAAAAAACGACATTATTTCTCCCTTATTTAAAGATGATTTTAAAACCATTCGTAAGAAACAATTTATGTTTTTAACGCAGTTTTTTGGTGGATCTCAACTTTATTCAGAACAATACGGACATCCACAAATGCGCATGCGTCATTTGCCTCATAAAATTACCAACGAAGCAAAAGAAGAATGGTTAAAATGTATGAAGGAAGCCGTGTTTAGCCTAGAAATTGACGAAAAACTAAAGCATGCTATTTACAATTGCTTTCCGCCTATTGCGCAACACATGGTAAACAGTTAAGCTTGGTTGTTTTGTCCGCCAAAATTTACAGGAAATCCATGCTCTGGATGTTGGTCCGAGTCTTTAATTTGTCCGTGATGTTTTTCGTACTTGGCAATGTTGTCTCTTAGTGCCAACATTAATCTCTTGGCGTTTTGAGGCGTCATTACAATGCGCGATTTTACTTTAGCTTTAGGCACACCTGGCATCATTTTTATAAAATCTACCACAAACTCACTGTGCGAATGCGTGATGATGGCTAAATTAGAATAAATACCTTCAGAAATTTCTTCCGAAAGTTCTATGTTTAGTTGGTTTTCTTTATCTTGATTTGACATGGTTATGATTGTTTTTTTGATGTGTAAAGGTACACATTTTCGTCTTTACGAATCGAATTTATTGGAAGAAGCAATCGTTGATTTAGTTTATTTTTTAAATTTACCCTAAACTAATTCCTTATGAAACACTCAACTATATTTATTTTCCTGTTTTTTGTATCTTGTATTTCTATTAATATTGGAACCAATGACTATTCTTTTTTAAAAGAAAGTGATATAAAAAGAATTAAAAACTTTGAGCCATCTGTTTTTAACTTAGATTTTAAAAATGATTCTTTGGTGAGCATTTATGAAATTGACCATTCCATTATTCAAGAAAACGTATTGAAAAATAACAAATATACGTGGATACATTTTTGGAGACCATATTGCAGCAAAGAAGCATGTGTAAACATCAATATTTATAGCAATGCCGCTAAGAAGCATGATAATTTAAAACTACTACTAACATCTCAAACCTATGATTTTCCTCAAATTCAAGGAACGTTTGAACTTACAAATTATCCCCTACCAATTTTTGTTGTAAAAAACAGTTCTTATGGTGAGAAAGTTAGAGAAGCCAAACGTCAAATCACTTCCAAACTCATATCGAAAGAAGTTTTAGCTGATGAAGAATTATTTGCCGATGATATTTTGTTCTATGGCAACAAGGTTATATATGTTGGTAACAGTTTAGACTACCAGTTAGATAGTATAATCTCATTAACCGGAAAATAAACTCTAATAGAGTGTTGGGCAACACAAAAAAGCCCCACATTTCTGTGAGGCTTTGTATTTTTTAAACTGCTTCGGCAGCAGCTTGTTTTCTACTTGATTTGAGTTCTTGCAACTTTTCTTTATTGCCTACTATCATGTTTTGAAACTGACGAAGCCCTGTTCCTGCAGGAATTAAATGTCCAACGATTACGTTTTCTTTTAATCCTAACAAATGGTCTTCTTTTCCGCTGATAGCAGCTTCGTTCAATACTTTGGTGGTTTCTTGGAACGATGCAGCAGAAATCCAACTGTCGGTTTGAAGTGATGCTCTGGTAATACCTTGCAACACAGGGAAAGCTGTAGCAGGCTTAGCATCTCGTGCAGTAGCTTCTTTCTTATCGTTACGTTTTAAGTATGAATTTTCATCTCTTAATTTACGTGCAGAAATAATCTGACCTGGCTTCAAGCTTTCAGAATCTCCAGCGTCTTCTACTACTTTCATACTCCACAAGCGGTCATTTTCTTCAATAAAATCTGCTCTGTTTGCCAGTTGTAGCTCTAAGAATCTAGTATCACCTGCGTCTTCAATTTCTACTTTACGCATCATTTGACGAACGATTACTTCAAAATGTTTATCGTTAATTTTAACACCTTGTAGTCGGTACACCTCTTGAACTTCGTTTACGATATACTCTTGAACAGCTGTAGGTCCTTTGATGGATAAAATATCTCCTGGGCTAATAGCACCATCCGACATCATATCACCAGCTCTTACAAAGTCGTTTTCTTGAACCAAAATGTGTTTTGATAATGGAACTAAATATTTAGCCACCTCACCTGTTTTAGATTCTACGATAATTTCACGGTTACCACGCTTCACTTTTCCAAACGAAACGATACCGTCAATCTCAGAAACAATGGCTGGGTTAGATGGGTTACGCGCCTCAAATAATTCGGTTACACGTGGAAGACCACCTGTAATGTCACCAGACTTACCAGCACTTCTAGGAATCTTAACTAAGATGTCACCTGCATCGATTGATTTACCTTCACCAACAATAATATGCGCATCAACAGGTATGTTGTAAGTTTTAAGGATTTCTCCTTTAGTACTCACAATATTGATGGATGGGTTTTTCTTTTTATCTTTTGTTTCGATAATTACTTTTTCGGTAAATCCTGTTTGTTCATCCACTTCTTCGCGGTAAGTGATGCCTTCTTCAATGGCATCAAATTCTACTTTACCTTTTGCTTCAGATAAAATTACCGCGTTGTAAGGATCCCAAGAGCAAACAACATCGCCTCTCTTAACCTTACTTCCATTTTTTACAAACAATTTAGCCGCATAAGGCAGGTTGTTGGTAGATAAAACAACGCCTGTTTCAGGGTCAACGATGCGCATTTCTGCACCTCTACCTATAATTACCTCTACATTACTACCATTAGTATCTTTTGTAGTTACGGTACGTAGTTCGTCTATTTCAACTTTACCTTCGTATTTTGCTTTTATGCTAGAATCTCCTGCAATGTTAGATGCCGCACCACCAATGTGGAAGGTACGAAGTGTCAGCTGTGTACCTGGCTCACCAATGGATTGTGCTGCGATAACACCAACAGCTTCTCCTTTATTAACTTCTCTTCGGGTTGCAAGGTTTACACCGTAACATCTTGCACAAATACCTCTACGCTGCTCACAAGTTAAAGCAGAACGTACATCTACTTCTTCTATCTCAGCTTTCTCTATAGCTTCGGCTGCTGCTTCGCTAATGGTTTCACCTTCTGCAATGATTAACTCGTCTGTATCAGGATGATAAACATCTACAAGCGCTGTTCTTCCAATTATTCTTTCAGAAAGCGACTCAACAATCTCTTCATTTTTCTTAAGA
>JBKHVV010000099.1:0-6104 GCA_046569885.1 Bacteroidia bacterium | reverse complement strand
TACTGGGTCTAGTTTACCACTCTTGGCTAAATCGTTGAGGTTTTTAGCATACTTGCTTAATGCATTGTAGGTGTTTTCTTGGTCTTGTGAAGTAATTTTTTCGCCTTTGCGCAATTCTGAAATAATTTGCTTCAAGTCTTTTTTGTTGATACCATTGTCTTTGAGTAATTTCCCAACACTGTCTTTCGATTCTAGTAAACCGAGTAATAAATGTTCAATGGTGATGAACTCGTCTTTCATTTCGGAGGCTGCATTAAAAGCCGCCTGCAAACTTTGACGTGCATACGAAGATAGTTGCACATCTCCACCCGAAACTTTGGGCAAGGATGCGAGCATTGAATCTAAGGTCTTGTTAAAAATGTTGAGGTTTGCGTTAAACTTCTTTAAGATAAAAGGTGTTACGCTTTCGTCTGTTACTAAGATACCTTTTAAAATGTGGGCATTTTCAATAACAGGATTGTTGGCTTGCGAAGCGATGTTGTTGGCTTCTTGCAATGCCTGTTGTGCTTTCACGGTAAGTTTATTCAAATCCATAATTGTGTGTTTTGAAATCTATCGCTCAACTTACACACCAATTGTTTTTTTAGGAAATATTGTCTGAAATGATTGAAAGCTTTAGACAGAATGTCTAATAACTTAGATGAGTTGGGACATTTTGGCTTGATTAATTTAGTAAATAGTGAAGCAGTAAAATAGTAAATAGCGATTAACTAATAACCTATAACTAATAACCTATAACTATCAACCTTCAACCTTCAACCTTTCACTTTAAACTCACTCATTTTTTCTTAAAAAACTTCTTCTTTTTGAAAGGTTTTTTGATGCGTACTTCGGGGGTGTAATCGGGACCTTTGCCTAAGTCTTCGGGTAGAGGAAGTTTGTTTACTTCGGCTCCAATTAATGCTTCTATTTGTGCAAATTTTTGTTGGTCAAATTCGTTGATGAAGGTAAGTGCAACACCTTTTGATGCAGCACGTGCGGTACGTCCAATGCGGTGAATGTAGTCTGCAGGTTCACCAGGCACATCATAGTTCACCACCATTTCAATGTCTTGTATATCTATGCCTCTGGATAAAATATCGGTAGCTACTAAAATTTGTAGTTGCTTACTTCTAAAATTACGCAACACTTCTTCGCGTTCGGTTTGTTCTAAATCGGAGTGAATGGCTTTGGCTTTAAAGCCATCACGAATTAAATCGCGCTCTAAATCTTTTACTTTTATTTTGGTAGAAACAAAAATGATAACGCTGTTCCATTCTTTACCGCGCATTACTTGTGTGATGAGTTTGTTTTTTTGATTATCGTAAACCAAATACGCACCTTGCTCTACACCTGCTGCTGGTTTAGAAATGGAAATACTAATTTCTTCCGGATTTTTCAATAATTTATTTGCCAAAGTCCTAATTTTTGGAGCCATAGTAGCCGAAAACATGAGGGTTTGACGCTCTTTGGGAAGATGTCCAATGATTTTCATAATGTCGTCTATAAAGCCCATGTCTAGCATTCTGTCGGCCTCATCTAAAATTAAATGTTGCAGGTGATTGAATTTTACATAGCCCATATTTAAGTGCGACATCAATCTACCTGGTGTAGCGATAATGACGTTGGCACCTTCGGTTAGCGCACGTTTTTCTCGTTCAAAAACACTACCATCACTACCACCATAAATAGCCATAGAACTTACCGATGTAAAGTAAGAAAATCCTTCAAGGGCTTGGTCTATTTGTAGTGCTAATTCGCGGGTGGGTACTATGATTAATGTGTTAGTAGTTTCTGTTGGATTAAGAGATAACTTATGCAAAATAGGCAATAAAAATGCCGCTGTTTTGCCTGTGCCTGTTTGCGCGCATCCAATAATATCTTTTCCACTAAGAATAATGGGTATAGCTTGTTCTTGAATCGCTGTAGGGGTTTCAAACCCCATGGAATCTAAACCTTCTTGGAGGTTTGTTTCAAAGTTAAAATCACTAAATTTCAAAAGAATTATTTTTTACGAAGATAAAGGTACGATTTTTCTTGAGGTTAGAAGAACCGCTTTACAAAGCTCAATTGATGCGAGTAGTCTTTGATTTCTTTTTTGTAGATGCCTGTGTTGTCAATGGCATCAATGCGCACTTGACCAGAGGCGTGGATGATGGTTTTGTTATCTAACAGAATGCCTACGTGGGTAATTTTTCTTTGTGGGTTATGGAAGAAGGCGAGGTCGCCCAACTTGGCATTTTCAAGTTTTACTTGGTCTCCTTGTTCTGCTTGTTGGCGTGCATCTCGTAAGATTTTTAGTCCACACATTTTGTAAACGATTTGTGAAAGTCCTGAGCAGTCGATACCGAAGGGATGTCGTCCTCCCCACAAGTAGGGAGCATTTAAATACATCTTAGCATAGCGTTCTAAATCATCGGTTTTAAAGGAGCAAACTTCGCCTGAGTATTTGTAATAGGTGTTGCGAATTTTGCAACGATTTTGATGAAAGAATGGTAATGACGCACCTGCGGTAATGTAGATTAGTTCATTGGTGTCTTCGTTGGTTAGTGTTTCTGAAATACTTGTAGCCACAGGAAAAGTGTTAAGTGCGTGGTTGTGGTAATCTTCATCGGTAATTTCTGAAAATTGTTTTTTGTCAATCCAACATACGTAATTGTCGTATAGGGTTTCGATTTTTATCCATTTTTCTTCTTCTACCACTACTTTATAAGCCTCACCAAATAATAGTTGGGTGGTTATTTCGGCTTTATCGGCAGGTTCTGCGCGGCAGGGTATGATGCTTAGTTTGGCTATTCCGTACATAGTGTATTTTAAAAAAGATTAAAATCGATATTTATCAGTAAGTATTTCAACAAAAATAGAAGATTAAATTAAATAAGTTTTTAAATTTGGTGATAGTTGTAATCATCAAATTCTTAATTTAAATTTTTTCATATGTTAATTTGGAGAGTAATTACTGATTTTATTAAGGATAAAGAATATCGTGAATTACTTATTACTTCGGTGGTTGTTCTTGCTGTTGGTACTATAATTTTTCATTATTTAGAAGGATGGTCTTTTTTAGATTCTTTATACTTCTGCGTTATTACACTAACTACAGTTGGGTATGGCGATTTAGCTCCCGAAACGGATATTGGGAAGATATTTAACATGATTTATATAATAATTGGTTTAGGATTAATCTTAACCTTTATTAGAACGGTTTATGACCATTATTATATTACAAAATCAAAACGAAAAAATAACGAATAGTATAGAATTTTAAAACCAAAAAAGCCCTTTCAATTTGGAAGGGCTTTTTTGTAAAATGCAGTTGTGCACTATATATTTTCGATAATCATATGAGAAGCACCAATTAATTAGCGATACTATTATTACGATTTAATTTTTCTCATTCTCAAACTTAATGGAGTAACCTCTAAGTATTCATCTTCGGCAATATACTCCATTGATTCTTCTAGAGAGAAGCGAATTTTGGGCGCAATTTTAGGACCATCATCCGAACCAGAAGCACGCATGTTGGTGAGTTTTTTTCCTTTAACCAAGTTTACCTCTAAATCATTATCTCGTGAGTGTTCGCCCACTACTTGACCTTTGTAAATTTCTTCTCCAGGGTCAACAAAAAAGCGCCCACGGTCTTGCAAACGGTCAATGGCATAAGCTGTGGCTTGCCCTTGTTCCATAGAAATTAACGAACCTTTATTACGTGAAGGAATATCGCCCTTCATTAGTCCGTATTCTCTAAAACGGTGTGTCATGATGGCTTGTCCTGCAGTAGCTGTAAGCACATTGTTACGCAAGCCAATCAATCCACGCGAAGGAATATCAAATTCTAAATGTTGCAAATCGCCTTTGGGTTCCATCACCAACAAGTCGCCTTTACGTTGTGTTACCAATTCGATGGCTTTACCGCTGTATGTTTCGGGTACGTCAATAACTAAGGTTTCGTAGGGCTCTTGTTTTACACCATTTACCACTTTAACAATTACACGTGGTTTACCTACTTGCAACTCGTAACCCTCTCTGCGCATGGTTTCAATCAATACAGATAAATGCAAAATTCCACGTCCGTAAACGTCAAATTTATCTTCGCTATCGGTTTCGATAACCCGCAACGCTAAGTTTTTTTCTGTTTCTTTAAATAGTCTATCGCGCAGGTGACGAGAGGTTACAAACTTTCCTTCTTTGCCAAAAAATGGCGAGTTGTTGATGGTAAACAACATGCTCATGGTGGGTTCATCAACCTTAATGCGCGCAAGTGCTTCAGGATTTTCTAAGTCGGCAATGGTATCGCCAATTTCAAACCCTTCAATACCTACTAAGGCACAAATATCGCCTGCGCGTACTTCCTCTACTTTTTCTTTGCCTAAGCCTACAAATGTGTAGAGTTCTTTGATGCGCACTTTTTTGTTGCCATCCGTTTTACAGAGTGCATAATCTTGTCCAACTTTTATGGTTCCTCTTGATAAACGCCCGATGGCAATACGTCCAGTAAACGAGGTATAATCTAACGAAGTAATTTGCATTTGAGGCGTTCCTTCTACAAAAGGTGCCACTGGAATACTTTCTAAAACGGCATCTAACAACGCGAAAATATTATCGGTAGGTTGCTTGTAGTCGGTACTCATCCAACCATGTTTTGCAGAACCAAATATGGTAACAAAATCTAATTGGTCGTTGCTGGCACCTACGTTATACATTAAGTCAAATACGTTGTCTTGTGCCAAATCGGGCGTGCAGTTTTCTTTATCTACTTTATTGATAACAACAATAGGTTTTAATCCTAACTCGATAGCTTTTGTAATTACAAAACGGGTTTGAGGCATGGGTCCTTCAAAGGCATCTACCAAAAGCAACACACCATCAGCCATTTTCAAAACGCGCTCTACTTCACCGCCAAAGTCAGCGTGACCAGGAGTATCAATGATATTTATTTTAACATCTTTATAGTTTACCGAAACGTTTTTTGAGAGAATGGTAATGCCACGTTCGCGTTCTAAATCGTTGTTGTCAAGTATAAGGTCGGTTTGTTCTTTTCGGGTATCTAAAGTTTTGCAGGCGTAAATCATTTTGTCAACCAAGGTAGTTTTTCCGTGGTCAACGTGGGCAATAATGGCGATGTTTCTGATGGATTGCATGTTCTAATTTTAAGGGCGCAAATGTAGGTATAGTTTTTCTTAAAACGTGTGTTGATAAAATATTTATCTTTTTATTAATGAATACACTACTTTTGAGTCGTAAAACTTTAAAAATAAAAAGATGAAAAAAATTGTATTAGCATTGACTCTACTAACTTTTGGAATTATTATTAATGCTCAAGTAAGTGACCATGCCATTGGTATAAGAGGTGATGGTGGTAATTATGGAGGTGGAGCAGAAATTTCTTATCAGCACAAACTAAGTGATGAAAATAGATTGGAACTTGACTTAGGCTTTAGAAGTTGGGGTGGAGGCAGAGGATGGGGCAATGATTATGGCTATTCTTTTGTAACAATTACTGGTGTTTATCAATGGGTAAAAAACATTGAGGGAGGACTTAGTTGGTTTGTAGGTCCGGGTGCTCAAATATCCTCTATTAGATATAGTTACATTGATTGGGATGGACGTAAGTACACAGACTCTTACATTGGTATAGGTATTGGTGGACAATTAGGTATTGAATATGATTTTAACGAGCATGGTGTACCTTTTCAGGCGTCTTTAGATACCCGTCCAATGCTGTATTTTTATGACGGAAATAGTGACGTATGGTTTGGCGGAGCTCTATCGGTAAGATATACGTTTTAAAATAAAAGTATTTTAGTGTGAAAAAGCTCCGAAGTTTCGGGGCTTTTTTTACTTTTGGACTACTTATGGATATATTTTTCAAGATAGTTACACGTACGTGTAGTATAGAAAATTCTAAAAAATACGCCCTCGTTACCATGTGTATTGGCGTTGGGCAAGGGTATGCAACGATTATTGAAAGAGTTTAAAAAAAGCCTCTCCCCAACCCTCTCCAAAAGAGAGGGAAAAAACCTTCAACTTTTAACCTTCAACCTTCAACAAAGAGCCAACAATTTCCTTCACACTTCTCACTTCTTTTACATCTTCAATGCTTGGTCCTGCGCACCACACGGTTT
>JBKHVV010000098.1:0-6170 GCA_046569885.1 Bacteroidia bacterium | reverse complement strand
AAAATTTTTATTAAAAAAACATCTCGAAGAGTTTTTAACGAAAGAAAAGGAGGTAAAATATGGCACCTAATTCTTTTGGTAATTGGTACAAAAAAAATTATACCAAATCTCATCTAGACACTCCGAATAATGTTTGGGAAAATATTTCTGTGCGCCTTGATGCAGAAATGCCTCAAAAAAGAAGATTCGCTGGGTTTTATTATTCTGTTGGGATTTTAATGTTAATTGGAATTGCCACATTGTTTATGAAAAATCAATACACCGAGCTTTATTCTCCAATAGTGAATGGCGATAAAAATATTGCTACAAACGAAAATGTCGATAATGATTTTAGCTTTTTATATCCAGCCAAATCAAAGAAAAAATCTGTAGAAAAAAATATATTTAACAATGCCAAAGTAAACGTTAAAACGACCATTAGTGTTGACAAGAATGCTTTATTATCATCAAATAATTATTTTTCTTCCAAGCGTTTCGAAAATATTTTTCTTCCGAAAAAATCTCCTACGTTAATTAATTTTATCATCCCAGAATTTAACTTTTTTAACGCATCTAATAATTTAACTATTGCCGAAGAAAGTGTTACCCAAAAAGAAACACGCCATTTACCAATTTGGGCTGGAGTAGGCTATCACTTTAATCAATCTACATTAATTAATAATATTTTCAAACAAGGATTAGACGAAAACAGCTTGGTTCTATTGCAAAATTTCCAATCGAAAAACTTTTCGGCTTTAGTTGGATATGACGTTAACGAAAAAATATCTGTAGTAGCGCAAGCATACATTGCTTCGTCAATCGGTCAAAAATATGCTACTTATACCGAAGGTGTTTTTACTACAAACATTCTTCAGTTTGATAGAAGCTCTGTTTCAATATCTCTTAGAACACCTCTTAATTCTACTGAAAAAATGATTCCTCTTTTTGCCTCTGCAGGAATATATGGTGCAAAAATTTCTTCTGTTGAAATTAACAAAAACGAAACAAAATATTCTTTAAGTGACAATTATCGAAAATTTGATACTGGCATTGCATTAGGTATTTCAACAGAAATTCCTTTAATAAAAGGCATTTCTATTATGCCTCAAATAGAAACAAAAATTGGTGCCGTAAACCTCTTTAAAGGCGAGAATAAAATTCCTTCGCACTTTAATAAAACCAACACGCTATCTTTAAAAGCTGGCGCGAGTTTGAAAATTTCTCTATAATTTTTTTCATTACTTCCAACCCTTCTTCTCTTTTATCACGTCTTTAAGTGTGTTATGAAGACGATGAATATTGTTCGATATGCTAGTATTGGAATTCTTATTGTAATTCTTGTGCTTATTAAACTTCACGTTACGGGGCGTTTAACTTGGTTTGAATGAAAAAAATTTAATGGCTTACAACCATAAATAAAATATTTCTCGTCTACAACACGACAACAACTTAAATTGAAAATAGCACAACGCAATAAATAGGTTAATGATTTCGGGAAGAGGGGGTGTTAAACCCATACACATTCAGAAACCAAATTTTATGAAAACTTTAAAATCAACTTTACTTTTTATTTCACTAGGTCTTTTTGTTTTTACTTCTTGTAAGAAAAAAGCAAACAATGAAACAGCAGAAGATTTAGGAGGAAATTGGCAAATAGTTACAATCACTAAAGCATCTGGTGTGGTCGACCCCAATTCTATGCCTCAAAGTGTTACCCTTAATTCTTGCAACGTAAAAAAAGATGATTGCATGGGCGAATGGGTATCTCAAAAAGGAGACAAAAACAATTTCTTTTGGACAGTAAGCGACAAAGGCGAAACCTTATCAATTATCATTGACGAATCTCAGCCATCTAATCAGGCAACATCTGACTTGGCAGAATACAAAGGTGACTATACTATTCAAGAATTAACCGATGTTAAGTTGGTAATTAAAAAAGAACAAACAACCATTGAGTTTAAACAATAAAAATAGTATTTAACATGAAAAGAAAAATAACATTTCAAGTTTTCGGTATTGCTTTTCTGTGCATGGGGTCATTGTCAGCTCAAAGCATAAAACGGCAAGTTATTTCTCCCATTGGAGGTAATGGTATGGTTGGAAGTGTTTATGTACAGCAAACCGCTGGTCAATCTTACAACACAAACAGTTATTCAGGAACTGAATTTTCTATTCGTCAAGGTTTTCAGCAGCCTTCGGCTTTTAATGCAGAAATAATTGAAAACAAAAACATCTCGCTTGGCTTATTCCCAAATCCTGCCGTATATTCAGTAACTCTTGAAAGTAGTGAAGTTGTTGAAATTGCAGGGGTCACTGTTTCAGATGTTACAGGTAAATTAATTTATACCGAACTAATAGAAAATTTCTTATCAAAAACCATTGACTGTAGTACATGGGTAAATGGCACTTACTTTATTACCGTTACAGGAAACAAAGGAGAAAAATCAACATCAAAACTAATCATAAACAAGTAAAAAATAAAACCAATGAAGACATTAAAAATTAAAGCAACAACGCTGTTATTGTCCGCAGGTGTTCTTTTTGTGGCATACAACAGTAAAGCACAAACAGGGGCCGTAGCTATTGACGCTTCTCAGGTTGTGTCTAACTTTAAATTTACAGATAGTGAAGGCACACAACAAAAAGAATATTCACCAAGATTTACGTCTGCATATAGCTTGGGCTATAGACATAAGCTTGACAATGGTGTCATAATTAGAGGAGCTTTAGGAATGCGTAACGCAGGAGCAACTTTAATTTATGACGAATCAAACTATAGTTGGAATTTACAATATATGGACATAAAAGTTGGTGCTGGCTACGCTTACTCGTTAAGTAAATTAGATGTGTATCTAACCGTATCGCCTTATTATGCGTTTTTGCTAAAAGCCAATCAGCGCATAAACAATGAGGATTATGACATCAAAACGTCAGCGGCAATAAATAAAGCCGATTACGGAGTAATTTTTTCACCAGGAGTAATACTTAACGTCAACGACTTTATGTCTGCTTATGTTGAAATAAATTATTTAATGGGTTTGGCAAATCTTGAAACTGGAGAAACTGGTCAAAAATCAAACAACACAGCTATAATGCCAACTTTAGGTGTTGCATTTAAACTAAAATAATATCCGAAAAAAATTATATCGTTATGAAAACAATAAAAAAATTAGTCGCAATTATTATCGCACTTGTTGCGGTTCAAAACATCTATGCACAACGCATAGGCAATCTTGAAGGAATTAACTATCAAGCCGTAGCCGTAGATGATGAAGGCAAAGAAATTGTAGGCATGGACATCAACGGAAAACCACTTTACAGCAAAGAAATAGGCGTTAAATTTTCTATTCTTAAAGGCAATGATGGTCCTGTTCAGTATCAAGAAACACATACCGTGCTTACAGACAAATACGGCTTGTTTTCACTAACCATAGGCTTAGGAACACAAACCGGAGAAGGTGCGTACACCAAACTATTAGACATGCCCTGGATTGATGCCGACCAATGGCTTAAAGTAGAAATAGCCATAAAAAATGATGGTAGTTATAAATTGGTGAGTTTACAAAAATTCCAAACCGTGCCTTACTCATTCTACACGGATGATATTGCCGATAATGCTATTACCACAGAAAAGATTTTAGACTCAACCATATTAAACCAAGACCTAAGCACAGGGTCTGTTGATTCCAGAACCATCCTTAACGAAACCATCTTAGCAGAAGATATTGCCACTGGAGCCGTTACCACAGATGAAATATTAAATGAAACCATCTTAGCGGAAGACATTGCTACTGGAGCCGTTACCACAGATGAAATCCTAAACGGAACAATTCTAAATGAAGACATTGCTAATGGCACTATTGACCTAACTACAAAAGTTACAGGAATATTGCCTGTTCAAAATGGAGGTACTGGACTTGATGCCAGTGGCGTACTAGACGGACAAGTGCTTATTGGAAATGATGCTAATAATAATTTTGATTTAGCAACACTAACTGCTGGTGCGGGTATTGCTATTAATAACACTCCTGGCGGGATTGAAATTGTATCTACGGTAGTAGGAATAGGAACTGCACAAACGCCAAATGTAATTTCCCCCTCGCCAATTACGCAGGGTAATGCTTGGATTTCTGCCCCTCAAAACATGGGTGCTGGCACTTGTCCAATGGGAAGTTTTGTTTTGGTTTCATTGCCAGTAAACCTGCAGGGCTTAACACTAACTGGATACACCAATGCAACCGATCAAGTTACTTTAGTTCTTAATAATGCATCAGGAGCTACTGTTGACTTACCAAATGGTATAACCCCTAGAATTCTATGTATTCCGTAATAAAGATGATTATAGTGTTTCTCTCAAATAAAACAAGTATGGTTACTTTTTTTAATGTTTAATGTTTTCGGGAAGAAGGAATGCTAAACCCATTTCCTTCTTTTCGTTTGTAGAGGCAAAAAGGGGGCTCCAGTGGAGTCCTCTTTTTGTTTCTAGTTGTTTCTGGGGTAAAAAAGTTGAAGGTTGAAGGTTCAAAGTCATGAGGCCTATAAAGTCATAACGGCAAATAACCTCTCTTCTTTTTTCTAAGTCTTTTCTATAACTTCTAAAATTCTGCCTTCTAACATCCTTAATTCTTAATTCATAATTCGTAATTTTACATTGAATATAAAATTTGGCTCCGTAGCTCAACTGTATAGAGCACTGGATTTCGGCTCCAGCGGTTGGGGGTTAGAATCCCTCCGGGGTCACAAAACAGAGTGAGAGCCAAGAGTGAGAGTGGAAAGTGAGAATGAATATAACTTCGTTCTCACTTTTTTTCTCGCTCTACAGCTCGCCATTTATAAAGACGAGCAACCGACATACCCAATTCATCTGCTAACACTTTCGCATTTTCTCGCTGATAACTCAAACGAACTGCTTCTTCCTTGAAGGATTTACTGTAATGTCTTTTTTGTACCATAGTTCTAAATTATTTATTTTTCTTTTTAGAATAGGTCTTTATTTTTTTGTCCTAACAAAAGTAGGAAGTCCAACATTTAATTATCCAATTATCTCATCATCACAACAGCCAATTATCCCTACCTTTGCACCATGACAACTCAAGAACAACTTATAGAATTATCAAAGCGCTTGGCCGCGCTAAGGGGGTATCTTTGACATCGACAGCAAGATAATTGAAGCCGAAGAAGAAGAACTAAAAACTCAAGACCCTAACTTTTGGGACAAACCCAAAGAAGCTGAGGCAATCGTAAAAAAACTCAAACAAAAAAAATTCTGGATTGAAAACTACAACACGGTAAAATCATCTTTGGAAGATTTACAGGTGCTGTACGATTTTTACAAAGAAAATGAAGCCACCGAAGAAGAAGTAGATAATTTGTATGCACAATTAATTACCCAACTCGAAGAGTTGGAGTTTAAAAACATGCTCAGCAACGAAGAAGATGCGCTGAGTGCTGTGCTGCAAATCACTGCAGGCGCTGGCGGTACCGAAAGTCAAGATTGGGCAGCTATGCTTATGCGCATGTATATGATGTGGGCAGAGCAAAGTGGGTATAAAGTAAAAGAACTCAACTATCAGGCAGGTGAAGTAGCGGGTATAAAAACCGTAACCCTCGAAATAGAAGGCGAGTTTGCTTTTGGCTACCTTAAAGGCGAAAACGGAGTGCATCGTTTGGTGCGCGTAAGTCCATTCAATGCACAAGGCAAACGCATGACGTCTTTTGCATCCGTGTATGTCTATCCTTCGGTAGATGATACCATTGAAATCAACATCAATCCTGGAGACATTAGTTGGGATACCTTTCGTTCGGGAGGAGCTGGTGGTCAAAACGTAAATAAAGTAGAAACAGGTGTGCGTTTAAAACATGCACCAACAGGCATTGTTATCGAAAATACTGAAACGCGCTCTCAACTAGGAAATAAAGAAAAAGCACTGCAATTATTAAAGTCGCAATTGTACGAATTGGAATTGCGCAAACGCATGGAAAGTCGCCAAGAAATTGAAGCAGGTAAAAAGAAAATAGAGTGGGGCTCACAAATTCGCAGCTATGTTTTAGATGATAGACGTGTAAAAGACCATCGCACCAATTATACCGTAAACGACCCCGATCGCGTTTTAGACGGTGACCTTACACCATTTTTAAAAGCATATTTGATGGAGTTTGCTCGAAATTAAAATAGTGGTTAAAAACAAAAG
>JBKHVV010000097.1:0-6238 GCA_046569885.1 Bacteroidia bacterium | reverse complement strand
CACGTGAATTTATAGTTCCACACGTTATCATCGCTTTCGGGTGCTACCAAACCACCTGTAAACGATTCGAAGCAGATCATTTTTCCGCCTTCTTTTTCAATTTTATCCAACACGCGTTTGGCAGACATGTGGTCAATACCCGGGTCAACGCCTAATTCATTCATCAACAAAACGCCTGCATCTTTGGCTTTTTGGTCTAATGATGTCATTTGTGGGCTTACATATGATGGTGTCAACAAATGCTTTTTTTGCTTCACACATTCCTCGGCAATGCTCACGTGCATGGATGCTGGAAGCATGGAAATAATCAAATCATTTTCGGAAATTTTTTGAATGACAAAATCATGATTGGAAGCATCAAACCGAATGGCTTCTCCTCTATCAAATCCTTTAATTTTTGATTTGGCTAAGTCCAAATCTAAATCGCCAACTACAACATGCCAATGTTCTTTTTCGGCATTTTCTAACAAATATTTTATAAGTGATGACGATGAACGTCCAGCACCAATAATTAAAATTTTCTTCATTTATTAGTTGAAGGTTGAAGGTTATAAAGTTGAACGTTAAACATGGTGAATTGTTAATTTGTAATCTGTAATTTTTAATTTATAATTATTACTACAAGCTTAAAATTTTAAATTCGGTACGTCTGTTTTGCTGATGCGCTTCTTCGCGTTCAGATTCTATCTTGAGTTTATTTATTTCATCATCTGTCAAGATAGGTTTTTGCTCACCATAACCCACAAACACCAAGCGGTCCTTAGATATTCCTAAATTGATTAAATAATCAACCACCGCTCTTGCTCTGTTTTCAGATAATTTTTGATTGTACGCATCCGAACCTCTGCTGTCGGTGTGTCCAGAAAGCTCAATTTTCAAAGTCGGATTTTCAATCATCAATCTATTCAATCGCTCAAGTTCTGCTTTAGATTCTGGGCGAAGCGTTGCTTTATCCAAATCATAGAAAATATTTCTAAGCACAATTGATTTTCCAACTTCCACTTTTTTCAAATCCACATTTTTCTCATACAAACGATATCCTGTTCCAAGAGGAATATCAAAATTTTCTGAGTGAAATAAATATTTATCGGCTTTTACAGCTATACCATAGTTTCCTCCTGATGGTAATGTAACCATGTATTTTCCTGTGTTGTCAAGTGCTTGGCTTAAAATTATTTCGCCTGTTGTGTTGTTGATTAAATCTAAGTTTGCAGGTAAAGGTTGCTGTGTTTTTTCATCACGCACAATGCCTTTTAGGAGGGTTAGATTAGACGTTTGAACTTCTACTTTTGGTTCAATTTTCTTTTCTATTACTGGCTTTGCAATACTCGCAATCAAATTATCTTCTGATGACAACATGGGTTGTTTTTCGGGACCTAAAAAAGTAATCATGTAAATATCTTTCTCGCCTACACCATCTGCTCTAAACGATGAATAATAACCATGCTTACCACTTGCGGATACTACAAAAAACACATCGTCATCGGGCGTGTTTACAGGATAACCGATATTTTTTGGAGTTGTCCATTGACCATTTTCAAATACAGACACAAAAATATCATAGCCACCCATTGTTTCGTGACCTTGAGAAGCAAAGTATAATGTTTTTCCGTCAGGGTGAAAAAACACACCTGCTTCTTCGTATTTGGTATTGATTACAGGTCCAATGTTTTCAGCTTCTCCCCATTCTTGTTTTTTCTCATTCCATGGGCTGCGCCAAATATCTTTACCACCATAACCGCCTTCTCTATCTGACACAAAATATAACCATTTGCCATCAGCAGAAAAACATGCCGCAGATTCGTGCGTAGTTTTTCCGTTTACATACTTTCCTGCTGTTTTGGGTTTTTTCCATTTTCCAAGTTCATCAATTTCTGAAATGTAAATGTCACCATTGCCTTGAAAACCATAGTAAATTAATATGGCTCTACCATCGTTAGAAAATCCTGCGGTAGCATCATGGCTATCTGTATTTACGTTTGAGCCTGGATTGTACGCAGGTTGCCAAACACCATTTGCTTTGTCAGAAATAAAAATATCTTCAAAGTAACGGTTGTCTTCTTTATCCATCAATCCACCTAATGATTCTGCTCTGCGAGAAGTTAAAATAATACGTAATTCATCGGCAGAAACAAAGGCACTGTAATCTGCAAATTTAGAGTTTACGTTTGGTCCCAAATTATCAATCCACACACGCACAGGGTTGGCAACCATTCGTTTTCCTGCTTCGCATTCTCTTATGTGTTTAGAAGTTAAATCATAACGTTCTGCATCTGTGCTTGGGTTAATTTTGTTAAGGTATTCTCTAAAGTGATATATGGCTTCATCGAATTTATAATTTAAGTGATTGGAAACACCTAAATAGAAATGAATATCTTTCTCAACAGCTGGATTAAGTTTGAATGCTTTTGTAAAATAATCAATGGCTGTAATTTTGTCAAAATCTTTCAAAACACAAATACCCATTTTGTAATTGAGTAGTGCATTGTTGGGATTAAAATCGTAGGCTCGCTGGTAATTTTGACGACCTAACACATAGTTGGGCCATTCTTGAGCTAGGTAATAATCACCCATTTCAATCCAGTCAAGCGCTTCTTTCATTTCCTTCTTTCTATCAGGAAAGTTTTCTTTTGTGAATTCTATATTTTGCGCAATTGACGCTGTAAAAAGAAAGAATGATGCAGTAAGTATTATAATTTTTTTCATAATTCTAATTAATCGTTACAAACAGAGTTATAATATGTTTCGGCAGATTTTATTCCTAATTCTGCTGCTTTGCGCCAATCGGTACAAGCATCTTCAATTTTTCTGAGCATTTCGCGAGCGATGCCTCTATTAAAATAGGCATAACCATAAGATGGGTCTAATTCTATGGCTTTGGAACAATCTTTTTCGGTTTCTTTATATTTTTCTAATTTTAAGTATGCAGATGCTCTGTTGTTGAATGCAAAGGCATAATTTGGACTTAGCAATATGCACTCGTTAAAATCTTTAATGGCATCTTCGTATTTTTTGTTTTCAAATTTTGCCAAACCACGGTTGTTGTAAGCGATGTAGTATTTTTCATCCAACATGATGGCTTTACTGTAATTGTCAATCGCTTCTTGAAATTTACCTGCTTTTCGTAAGGCAGTTCCTAAATTGTTGTAAGCAAATGGCAACGATTTATTGCTCAAAATTGCCATTCTGTAATCTTCAATAGCACCCTCAACTTGTCCTTTTTGCATTTTAGCGGAACCTCTGTCGTTGTAGGCATAAGCGTAATTTTTATCGGCTGCAATAGCGGTATTAAAATCGGCAATGGCGCCATCGTAATCACCACTTTGAAAACGCTTAACACCTCTTTCGTAAGGATATTTTGGTTGAGAAGGATTATTCAACATAGCTTGTTCTAAAAACTCATTGGCAGCACCTTCTTCGTTTTGCTCTAACTTTATTTTGTACATCTCATAGTAAGCAGCATCTTTATTTTCGCCCTCTTGAGTGTAGATGATAAAATCTTCTAAAGCTTTGTTGTATAACTTTAGCTCTTTGTAAGCTAAACCTCTGTTGTAATAATTTTTAGAAAACTTCGAGTTGTAGCTCAATGATGTTGTAAAGTGGCCAATCGCTTCATCAAAACTATTTTTCTCTAAAGCAGAGATGCCTTCGTTATAAATTCTTTGAGACTCTGCAACCGAATCAACAAGCGCAGTTCCTTGAAGCACATTGTTTGTGGTATCACTTTGAGAAAATGCTCCAAAAAAGATGGTAAAACTTAATACTGATGTAATTATTTTCATGCGTACGTTATATTTAATTTTTTACTTTAGCACTTTGAAACGTAAAGGTAAATATTAATCATCTAAACAGAGAAAATTATGCCAAAGAAAAAAATCATTAGTAAAAACTCACTCGATTTTTTGTCAAAATATATTAACAATGCCTCACCTACTGGGTTTGAATGGGAAGGACAAAAATTATGGTTGAACTATATAAAACCATACATTGATGACTATTTTGTAGATACTTATGGTACAACCGTTGGTGTTATCAATCCAAATGCTAAATACAAAGTAGTAATTGAAGCACATGCCGATGAAATTTCATGGTTTGTACATTACATTACCAAAGAAGGATTTATCTATGTAAAACGCAATGGTGGTAGCGACCATCAAATTGCGCCTTCAATGCGTGTAAACATTCATACCGATAAAGGCATTGTAAAAGGTGTATTTGGTTGGCCAGCTATTCACACACGACACGAAAAAGAGGAAAATCCTAAAACCACCAATATTTTTATTGATTGTGGTTGCACATCAAAAGAAGAGCTTGAAAAATTAGGTGTTCATGTGGGTTGCGTGGTAACATATCAAGATGAATTTTTTATTTTGAACAAAAATAAATTTGTAGGTAGAGCACTTGACAACCGCATGGGTGGCTTTATGATTGCCGAAGTGGCTCGTATGCTTCACGAAAATAAAGACAAACTACCTTACGCACTTTATATTGTAAACTCTGTTCAAGAAGAAATTGGCTTACGTGGTGCCGAAATGATTTCGCGAAAAATAAAACCAGATGTTGCCATCATTACAGACGTTTGCCACGATACAAGTACGCCATTAATCAACAAGTTTCAAGAAGGTGAATTATATTACGGCAAAGGACCCGTTTTATCTTACGGACCAGCTGTTCAGAACAATTTGTTGAAGATGATTTTTGAAGTGGCTGAAAAAAATAAAATTGCCTACCAACGCTTAGTTGCCTCTCGTTCTACAGGGACAGACACCGATGCGTTTGCTTACTCTAATGATGGAAGCGCTTCTGCTTTAATTTCTCTTCCGTTGCGTTATATGCACACTACCGTAGAAATGGTACATCAAGATGACGTAGAAAATGTAATTCAATTAATTTACCATTCTCTAAAGAAAATCAAAAGCGGACAAGATTTCAGGTATTTTAAGTAGAGCTAATCGAATATACAGAATGAAAGATACATTATCTTGTTTTCTTACTCTCGTTTTTGCATTTACTATGCTTGTAAATGTAACTTCATGTGCAAGTACTAAAAAATCTAACACAGAAACTTTGCCAATAAAGGAAAAACAAGCGGATGAAAAGGTGGGTGAAAATCGCTATATCATAACGGCTCCTTTAGTTAAAAAGAACTTTGTTAAAAAAAATGGCGAAGAAATGCCACATACTGAATGGTATGTACAACGTTCCATTCAAGATTACTTCATTAAGTTTTGTGAAAGTGACATTACACGTAATCAACTAGAGGAAGCATTAGCCAAAAATTCTTCACAAAGTTTAACTATGGAAGTAGAATTCAAAGACGGTTCTTGGGATATTTGTGACGGCAACCACATTCAGCAAACCAGAATTGGAAAGTACATGGTTATTCATAAAATTATTGAAATAGAAAATCAAAATTGAAAAATACTTTTAGCTACTTACACTTCTTACAAAGCCCTTTTGCAGTAATTTCAACACTATCTATCGAAAAATTTTTGAGTTTGAGTTTTGGAAATTTATCCACTTCCACACAAAAAATCTCATTGCATTTTTTACATTGAAAATGGATATGCTCATGCTGATGTTCATGACCATCGTGTTCACAATCGTGGGCACATAATGCCATTCGTTTTTCGCCACCCGGCAGCACAATTTCATGAATGATGCCTTGTTCGGTAAATGTTTTAAGCGTTCGATAAAGCGTAATGCGGTCGTGCGATCCTACCTCTTCCTCTATGGTCGTTAAACCAATCGCGTTTTTATACTGCTTAAACACATCCAAAACCGCCAAACGAAAAGGTGTAGCACGTATGTTTCTATCTTTTAGTAAACTTTCTGACATAATTTTTGCAACATGGTTGCATTTTTATATTATATTTGCAACATCATTGCAAAAGTAATACATTGAATAGAATTTTCCTACATATCTCTTTTGCTTTTATAGCACTTTCTGCTTTTGGGGTCAACCTTAAGGGTAAAGTACAAGATGCTTCGAGCAAAGAACCCATTGCGTTTGCCTCTGTATTTTTTGTAGATATAGACGCAGGAACAACAACCAACATTCAAGGGGAATTTTTCTACACGGGGATTCTACCCAAAAATGCTAAAGTAAAAGTAAGTGCCATTGGTTATGAAACCACCATTGTTGTTGTGGAAAATCCTAATACTGATGCGCTAATTATTGAACTTAATGAAGCCCACATGGAATTGAATGAAGTAACCGTTTCATCTACTACAGGTG
>JBKHVV010000096.1:0-6254 GCA_046569885.1 Bacteroidia bacterium | reverse complement strand
CGATTACTAAAGAGTTATCAAAATTAGAAGGCATAAGTCAAGTAAAAGTTAACGAAGAAACTTCGATAGTGGAGTTGGAGGCAGAAAATTCCGAGAATTTTGAATCTGTAAAAAATAAATTAGCAGTAATAGGTTATCCTGTGGTGGGTGACGACAATTCCACACTGCAAAAAGCCAAGTCTTATGTAAGTTGTATGATAGGGAGAGTGTCTTAAACTTTCCTTTTTATTTTATATAATATTTAACATAATATAAATTATAGGACTTTTAAAAGCGTGTTAATTTGGAGAAATTAAAGAGTCTTTGCTCTTTATTGTGGAATAAAATGCATCACCATTACTCCTCTAAATGATATAAAAAAGCCGATGTAATTGCTTACATCGGCTGATTGAATTGAATTTAGTTCTCTAAAATCTTAAACTCGGTGCGTCTGTTTTGTTGGCGACCTTCGGCAGAGTTGTTACTCGCTACCGGCATGGATGAGCCATAACCGTTGGCTACCAATCGGTCTTTGGCAATACCTTTATTTACCAAATAATCTACCACTGCTTGAGCTCTATCTTGCGAAAGCTGTTCGTTAACGCTGTTAGAACCCGTGTTGTCGGTATGTCCAGAGATTTCTACTTTTAAGGACGAAACGTCTTTCATCAAAGCCAACAAACGCTCAAGTTCGGTATTAGACTCTGAACGTAAGGTTGATTTTCCTGTATCGAAGAAAATGTTGCGCAAAGCAATGGTACTACCTTTTTTGATGTTTTTCAATTCAATCACTTTGTTTACCAAGTTGTATTCACTTAGTTTAGGAATGTCAAAATTTTCGGAGTGAAACAAATAACCTTCTGCTTTAACGGAAATACCATAATTAAAGCCAGCTTCCAATGCCAACAAAAACTTTCCACTTTCCGAATTGGTGGTAACGGTTTCTATTAATTGTCCTTTTGAGTTATCAATAATTTCTATTTCTGCTTCTACAGGTTTGCTTGTAAGTGCATCTACGGTTTTACCTTTAAATACGGTTAAACTCGATGTATTCACTTCTACTTTTTTCTCTAAGCGTACATCTTGAATGGGATTGGCAATGGATGCTAATAAATAATCTTCGGCTTCAACCAATAATTCTTTATTAGTACCCCAAAAGGTTACTTTGTAAATATCGTAGCCACCCTTTCCACCATCGCGGTTAGAAGCAATGTAAGCAAACTTTCCATTAGCCGTTCCTGCAAAAAACATATCATCGTAAGGCGTATTGATTGGATAACCCATGTTGATAGGTTCTGTCCATTGTCCTTGGCGTTTTATGGACATAAAAATATCATAACCACCCATCGAATTGTGTCCTTCGGAACTGAAATACATAATGTCTCCGTTGGGATGCATATATACAGAACCTTCGTTAAATTTAGTATTGATGGTAATTCCAATAGGTTGAGGCGTTCCCCATTTTTTTGTTTGTTTATCAATAACACCACTAAAATACAGGTCGGTATTTTTTGCTTCACCTTCCTCTTCCGTTTCTTTACCCACTACAAAAAATAATTTACGTGCGCCATATTCATAAGCCGCATGAGATTGATGATGACGCGTATTGATGTTGGTAGAAACACCTTCTGGCTCTGACCATTTAGAGCCCTTCAATCTACTTTCTAGTATGTCTAATTGCCCATCAATTTCTTTAAAAATAAGTATGCGAGAAGCATCAAAATATAAGTTGGATGCGGTTTCGTCTTTATCGGTATTTAATGGTGCACCAATGTTTTTAGGTTTTGTCCATTTGCCATCTTCGAGTTCGGTAAAATAAATATCATCGTCCCAATCTCCTGCTTCCCTCTTGGCACGCCCATTATCACGGTTTGAAGTAAAATAAACCGTTCCACCATCTGTAGAAATACAAGGGCTTAATTCGTCAAGTGGTGTATTTAAAATTTCTATGTTATCTACCCACGCGCGCACTGGCTCTGAGACGAGTGTTTTTCCAAAACGACATTCTTTAATGCGTTTATCCAACATCTTACCCAACGACTCAATTTGTTTTGATCTTGAATTGGCTTGAAATGCTTCATAAGATAAAAGAGCGTTGGTAAAATCGCCTTTTAAATGATATGCCATACCCATGTAAAAATCCAGAAAATCGTCCACTTTTGGGTCGAGTTGTTTTGCTTTTTCTAAATGTGTCAAGGCTTTTGCTTTATCTGAAGTGTAAAGCAATGCGTTGCCTATTTTAAAGTTTAGCTCTGCATTGTTTGGATTAAATTTTTGCGCAACCATGTATTGGTTTAGTGCCAATAAATAATTATCAAATGGATTTTTTAAACTGTAAGTAGCTTCATTAGCGATCTCCAAATACTCATCGCCTTTTTTGATAGCATCTGTAGCGGTTTTTAACCCTTCTTTATCGTCTTTAAAGTTTGATGCTTTAAACTCTACATTTTGTGCGTTTACAAACGTTAAAGCAACTATAGATATGATGGATAAAATAATTTTTTTCATGTCTCCTCTCTCCTATTAAAATTAAAAACTACAATTGTTTACTTGATACTCTTTCCCTTCATTTGAGCCCAATTCACGCGCTTTTGCCCAATCTTCACAAGCACCTGCTTCATCGCGCGCCATCTCTTTAGAAATACCTCTATTGACGTAAGCGCTCGCATATTCTGAATTGATAGCAATGGCTTTGTCAAAATCTTTTACAGCATCGGTATATTGCTGAAGTTTATGCTTGGCACTTCCTCTGTTATTATAAGCTGGCGCATAGTTTTTGTTTATCTCGATGGCTTTGTCAAAGTCTTTAATGGCATCTTGATATTTGCCCAATTCCATACTCATTACGCCACGATTGTTGTAAGCCAAATAAAATTTAGGGTCGATGCTCAAAGCGCGTGTATAAGCATCACGTGCGGCTTCGTAATCTTTTAGCAAACGCTGTGTAGTGCCAATATTGTTATGAATAAACGCCAAATTAGGATTGATTCCTGCTGCTTTTTTGTAATCGTTAAGGGCAGAAGTGTAGTTTTTCATTTGACGATAACAACTACCTCTGTCGTTGTATGCATCATAGAATGTAGGGTCAAGCTCAATAGCTTTGGTAAAACTTTGTGCTGCTTTTTCAAATTCGTTGAGTAAAAAATAAGCTGTACCTAAGTTGTAATGCGCTTTCAAAAATTTGCTATCAATAGCTATTGACGCTTGATAAGCGCTTACAGCATCTTGATAAAAACTCATATTCTGATAAGCTTTACCTTTTTGAAATAACGCTTTGTTGTGAGACTTGTTTATAGAAATCAACCTATCAAAACATTCAACCGCTTCTTCATTTTTCTTAAGTTCTATAAGCGTTAAACCCTTATTGTAATGGGCTTCTTGAAAGGTAGAATCTTTACCTACGGCTTCGCTAAATTTGGCTAATGCCTCTGTGTATTTTTTTGCTTCAAACAAACTTATACCTGAGTTGTAAGCTTCTTGTGCGGCAGCAACCACAGCGCTTGATTGGTTTAAAGCGGCAATGGAATCTTGATATCGCTTTTCTTTGTCGGTGAGTTCTTCTTGCGCATTGATAAAAAATGCAGTGCAACTAAATGCAAACAGTACTATTTTGTTCATGAATTGATTTTTTTAAAGAGTTGCTAATTTATCTTTTCAGAGCCGAAATGAGTCAATTTTTATGCCAATTTTACTAACAGGTGTTAATAACCATCAACATTAAAAAAGAAAAGATACTGAGGTTTAGGAAAGTAGTTTTTTTATTTATTATTTGGGAATTGTTCTCTATAAAGCTTTTCGAAATGTCTAACCCATTCAGTATTTGAAACAACATCTTCTGCCCTATTTCTCTCTACCCTATCAACTAGCCTATTGCTTTTTTTTGCGCGATGCTTTTCATCTTTTGAAAATCGAAGACGTTTATTATTTTCAATGAAAACAGTATCAACACGAATTAAGTTAGCATCAATACCAATAGGATAGTAATCATAGAAACCATGTATATAAGGATTTCTCATGGTGAACGATATTTCATAATAATTAGCATTATTACAAATTTGAACTTGTTCGTAAATCCTGCTATGATATTGAAACTTATCAATTAGAGTTTCTTCTGTTTTTAAAAACGAAATCAAGGTGTCTTGCTCACAAGATATTATAACATTTCCATACTTAAATATGGTGCTGTCAAAATCCTCACTTTCATTCTTAATTACTTTTATATAGATACTATCTTGAGATAAATAACTTCTATTTTCGAATAAGGTTGGTTTAACCATTCCTAAGTTGTAATAATTAGGAGAATATATAAATACTGTGTCACCCAAGCCCTTTTTGTATAACCCAAACCTTACAAAGGACTTAGGAAGGTAATGATGATGATAATAGCTCGAATAAACTCTATTAAATTTATCAAATGTAATTGCTGCATAAAATCCTTTTCCTAGTTCTTTTTTATTAAATCTATATGTGGTTTCAAAAGTTTTAAAATGCTGCCTATGAATTTTACGAAGCGTACAAGATGAAATAATGAAGGTAATTGATATGAAAACTAAACTATTTTTCACGGCTCATTAGTTTTTCCTTCCACTCCGAATAAACTTCTACCGAAGCGTTTTGGAGATAATCGAAGCAAACCATTACGCTTTTACCTTTAGTGTAAATTACATTTCCGTCTTCCGATTTAATTTGATAAGATAGCGTAAAACTTTTTGTGCCTACTTCTTCGGAAGAAACATGAACCACAATATTATCGTGAAGTTTTATGGGTGTTAGATAATCCACTTCGTTTCGTGCTAATATCAAACCATATTTCCTCCAATCCCAACCTCTAGTTGCAAGATGTTTAAAGAAATCCAACCTGCCTTGCTCAAAGTAGCTTAAATATACGCCATTGTGTACGTGACCTGCGAGGTCTATATCATTAAAACGTATTTGTAGTTTGGTTTGGGTGGTCATTACAAATTTTTGATATATTTTCTAAACTCAAGAAAGATTACAACTAACAAAGTAAAAACAAGACCTGCAATAAAATATTTCGCAAATTCCTTTATTTTATTGGGATGAGAAGCAACATTATTAGTAGCGTGAGCTATATTGAATGTATTTTTGTGAGTCAAAGATTCTTCTATTTTTTGCTTTTTTTCAATTAGAGAAAATCTATGCTCGTAAATATTATCTATGGCATCTGCATTAAGTTTGTTGTGCTTTAAAGAAGAATCAATTTGGACTATTTGACTTACTAATTCAGCATATATAATTGAATCATTTCCCCTAATTATTTCGTTTTGTTTTTTTATAAATTCTGAATTATTAATCGCATTTTCAATACCTATAAAAATAGATTCCGACATAATTTCACTAGAACTAGTTATACTCAGTTTAAATTTTTTATCATCAACAATATCGCTAACAGTGATGCTATTTATAGGTTTAACATCATTAACAGAAACACTTATAAGTTGGGACAAGGAGTTGTAATCACCACTTTGCACATAACTTGCAACGCCATGGCAAACTTCAAGCGATGAGCTAAAAACAGATGATTCAACATTAGGTTCATATTTATTAAAAAAAGTTATTAAACACGAAGAGGTGTAAGAAGGTTTTGCTTTGATTGTTTGATATATTCCTACTAAAAGGGACAAAACAAGCAGAGATGTGATTATAATTTTTTGCCTTTTTACTATAGAAATTATATTACTGACTAATTCTCTTAAGTCTATTTCGTCTGTATTTTTATTACTCATAAAATTAAATAGGTTTGATAGCAAATATAAGTATAATTGAATTAATAGGTTTTTATAAATTAATAATCTATATTTTTGTTCTTTCTTAAAAGAAGTTAACTAGGAATGAAACTATCTATAGTAGCAGGCGCACGCCCCAATTTTATGAAAATTGCTCCAATCATTGAAGCACTAAAAAATGCTCAAGAAAAAGGGAACGATATTTCATTTCGTTTAGTGCATACTGGACAGCATTATGACGAAAAAATGAGTGACTCTTTTTTTAAAGAATTGGGCATACCTGCTCCAGACACCAATTTGGAGGTTGGGTCGGGAACACAAGCTGAACAAACTGCTAACATTATGATTCGCTACGAAAGAGAATTATTGGATAACCCATGCGATTTAGTATTGGTAGTTGGTGATGTTAATTCTACAATGGCCTGCTCCATAGTTGCTAAAAAATTAAACATAAAATTGGCTCACGTTGAAGCAGGAATTCGTTCTTATGATATGGGAATGCCCGAAGAGATTAATAGAATAGTTACA
>JBKHVV010000095.1:0-6495 GCA_046569885.1 Bacteroidia bacterium | reverse complement strand
GCTTATCTTTTGAGTGAAAAACACAATTTGTGGGCATCGGCATCGGTGCTTTATCGAAGTGTAAAAACGCCTTACGAAAAAACCGAAAACCTTTACTTTAGTGTAGCTCTGCGTACATCTGTTGGTAATAGATATTACGATTATTAAACTTTAGATTGCTTCTAATTATTAGAACCAATTTTATCCTTACTTTTACGCTCGTAAAACAAGGTAGTGAGCGAGAAGCCCGAAATAGCATTGCAACAAACATCCATCACCCAAAAAATTTCTGATTTTATTGCGTTAACCAAGCCACGCTTGGCTTCATTGGTGGTGTTTTCATCAGTGGCGGGTTATTTTATGGCAGATGTTTCGTTCTCGTTAGACATTTTTTTACTCTTAGTTTTTGGCGGTATTTTCGTTACAGGTTCGTCTAATGGCTTTAATCAAATTTTAGAAAAAGAACAAGATGCGGTGATGAAGCGCACACAAAATCGTCCATTGCCACAAAATCGGTTATCACAAAAAGAAGCCTTTATTTTTTCGTTAGTCATTGGTTTAATTGGCTTGACAATGTTGTATGCCATTAACTTTACCACCTTTATTTTAGGATTGTCGGCATTGGTTTCTTACGTAATTATGTACACACCGATGAAAAAAATATCACCTTTGGCAGTATTGGTTGGTGCATTTCCGGGAAGTATTCCACCTATGATTGGTTACGTGGCTGCTTCAGGACATTTTGGTTTGGAGCCGGGAATTTTATTTGCTGTTCAGTTTTTCTGGCAGTTTCCGCACTTTTGGGCTATCGCTTGGAAATTGCATGACGATTATACTTTGGCTGGCTATAAAATGTTACCATCGAAAGAAGGAAGAACCAAACAAAGCGCATGGCAAATTATGTTTTATACTGCGTTGATGTTTCCAGTTACGTTGTTGCCTTGGGCAGCACAAATGACAGGAGTTTTATCTGTAGTGCTTGCTACTGTTTTGAATATTTTATTTTTTATTCCAGCATTTAAACTTTACAAAACGTTGGACATAAAATACGCCACCCAGCTAATGTTTGCCTCATTTATTTATTTACCGATATTATTCATCATTTACCTTATTGATAAAATTTAGCAACCATGACAGAGTTTAGCAACGAATTATCTGCTGATAAAAAAGAAAAAATTAAAAAGAACATTCTTTTCATCGCCATCTTTTCCATTACCATGTTTTTTGCCGGATTAATGAGTGCCTATGTGGTAAAAATGGCAGATGGTTTTTGGCTGCACTCTACCTTGCCTCAGTCTTTTTGGATAAGCACAGCGCTTATTCTTTTAAGTAGTGCCACCATCTATTTGGCGCTTCATTTTGCGATGAAAGATAATAAGCCACAAATAAAACGTCAGCTTACCCTCACGCTTATTTTTGGTTTAGGATTTTTTTATTTTCAGTACAACGGTTGGAAAGAACTATACCAAACAGGCAATAGTTTTATTTCTCCTACGCTCAATCACGATGGGCAATACGGAAGAACCTATTCGTTAAGATATAACGCTGACGAAGTATTTTTTGATGGTAAAAACTTCAAGATAAATGGAGAAAATGTTTCGAATGAAATTGATGAAAAAATCACAGCGTTTGGCAAACATCTTTACGAAGCGTCTATCAATAATGATTTTACCAAGATAGACACTCAAAGCTTTATTGTGGTGGATAAAATCACAGGAAATCACATAAACGATTTTGCATCGCTGTCTATTGTAACTAAAAAAGATATCGCTGCCTTTGCGCTCACGGTTCATAAAAAAGTGGGGCTATTCTATGTAAAAGGCGATTATGGGAAAGATTTTTATTTAACGTTTAACAGTCAGAAAGTAGAGTTTGACAATGGAACGTTCTCTATTGACGGAGTGCCCTTTGATAGCAATCAGGAACAGATGTTGATGGAGCATCAAAATGTTAATAGCACTTTTTTATATTTGTTTTCATTTGCGCACCTACTGCACCTTGCGGGTGGCTTAATCTATTTAATTCGTTTAACAAGTAAATCGTATAGAGGAGTTTATGGAAAAGGTAATTATTTGCAAATCAAGCTCGTAGGGATTTATTGGCATTATTTAGATTTATTATGGTTAATTTTGTTCTTGTTTTTACAATTTATTCACTAAAATTGCAAAAAATTATTTTTTAAACATTTATGGCAGCACACGCAGAACATGTAGACAGCAAAACACTTTGGGGTGGCAATGGCTCTCCATTTCGTATTTCTTACGGAAAGCAGATGATGTGGATTTTCCTCGTTTCGGATGCGTTAACTTTTGGAGGCTTACTTACTAGCTATGGCTTTGCACGCCATACACACGATGCATGGCCTATTGGCGAGCAAGTGTTCCGTTCATTACCCTTTACTACTTTAGACTCTCCCTTAATTTACGTGGCATTAATGACGTTCATTCTTATCATTTCTTCGGTTACCATGGTGTTGGCGGTAGAGGCTGGTCATAGAATGGATAAAAAAGGTGTAACCAAATGGCTGTTGTTGACTGTAGTTGGAGGTGCATTCTTCGTTGGCTCACAAGCGTGGGAATGGGGTCACTTTATTCACGGTTCACACGATGGCGCTGTAATGATTTCTGAAACAGAAACCGCACGAATTATTCATCATGATGATACCTACTCATTACAAAGCTATCAAACAGGAGCAGTAGTTGCCGAAGGCGATGCTGCCTTAGCTCAAATAAGAGAAGCCAAAGAAGAGGGAAGAATAATGCAAGGCGCTAACATGACCGAAAACGAATATGGACATACGCACTACGCTAACTTCTTTTTCTTTATCACAGGTTTCCACGGCTTCCACGTATTTTCGGGAGTAATCATCAACTTAATAGTTTTACTTCAAGTAGTAAGAGGCGCTTACGACAAACGCGGACACTTTGAAATGGTTGAAAAAGTTGGTCTTTACTGGCACTTTGTAGATTTAGTGTGGGTATTTGTATTTACCTTCTTCTACCTTGTATAATAGATTTAAAACGTAAAAAAATGGAAAGAGACGATTTACATTTAGACGAGTCATACGCTAAAGCATCCAATCATGATGATGCACATGGTGTAGTCATTCGTAAAAAAATATGGAAGGTAACCGCAATTCTTACAGCAATTACAATTTTTGAAGTTGCTTTAGGCATCATGATAAAACAAGGAACATCTATGTGGCCCATGGTTAAAACGGCTTTTATACTTTTAACCATTGTTAAGGCAGCGTATATTGTTTTGGTGTTTATGCACTTAGGCGATGAGAAAAAGATTTTTAAATATACTATTTTAGTTCCATATTTAATTTTCATCATTTATCTTATTATTATTGCCGTTATGGAGGCTAACTACATTTTTGACATGTATGAGTACTTCAAAAAAATGTAGTGCTTATTGATGAAGAGCAAAACAACGCAGCGTATTGTAATATTTGCCGGAATACTTATCGTTCCGGCTTTTTTTGTTTTTCTGTTTAGCAAAGCGAGCCCAAAATACTCTACCATTCCGTTTTTTGGAGAGCATAAAATATCTAATAGCGACACCAACTATTACACCGTTGATAGTTTTCAGTTTGAAGGATTAAGCGGCACTTTAACAGAAAAAGATTTTGAAGGAAAGTATTTAATCGTTTCGATACTATTTAAAACTTGCCCGCATAATTGCAACATACCTTTTGAGCAATTCAGGTATTTTTTCTATAACGATTTAGCCAAAAATAAATCTAAATTTGATGATGTACATTTGCTTTCTCAAGTAGTCGGAGATTCTCTTATCGATTTAGAAAAACTATACAACTATTTAGAAATTGATAAAAACCGTTGGACTTTAGTAACGGGCACCGAAAATGCCATTTATGATGTAAATTTACTCAAGAAAAACCCGTGGCAAATGGCAGACAGCGTGAATGATTTTGAACGTGGTGCCTACGGACTAATTTTACTTTTAGATAAACAAAGACACATTAGAGGTGTTTATCAATGCAACCGCACCTCAGAATTTGATAGATTAAAAGACGAATTGGTACTACTAAAACGAGAAGACGACAAACAATGGTACAAAAAATAACAAGCATACTTTTTACTGCATTGATTTTGTTTTCTTGCAAGGAAAATCAAAAACAACTACCCATTTTAGGTGAGCGTTTTTACGATGCAGAGCTAAAAGACACCGTTTACCACACCATTGATAAAATATTGCTCGAAGATAAAAACGGACAGCGGTTTGATTATTCTAAAATGGAAGGAAAGCCTTATGTGGCTGATTTTTTCTTTACAAGTTGCCCCAGCATGTGTCCAATTATGGCTACGCAAATGAAGCGTATTCAATCAAAAGTTGGAAATAAAATAAACCTGCTTTCCATTTCGATTGACTACAAAAGAGATACGCCAGAGCGCATGCAGCACTACATCGAGAAAAGCCATATTGACACCACTAATTGGTTCTTTTTGCGTGGCACAAAAGAGCAGCTTTCAGAAATTGGCGAATATGGATTTTTCACCGCCTTTGGAGAAGATGAAGCAGCGCCAGGTGGTTATTATCACGCATCTTATTTTTATTTAATTGACACCAAAAAACGCATTCGTGGTATTTACGATGGCATGGTAGAAGAAGACGTAGATAAATTGATTAATGACATTGAAATTCTCCTCAACGAATGATAAACGAAACATCTTTTAAGCGTTGGATTTATGTATTGTCAGTAGTGATACCTTTAGCAGTTGCCCTGCTTTTCAAAATAAAAATTGGAGGTTACGATACCACATTTTTACCACCAATATATGCCTTTACCAATGCGCTTACAGCCATATTATTAGTGTTGGCACTACTTGCTATAAAAAGAAAAAATATTGCCTTGCACCAAAAGCTAATTAAAGTTTGCTTAGGACTATCCATTTTGTTTTTGGTGTTGTATGTAGCGCGCCACATCACCGCTTCCGATACAGTTTATGGAGATTTAGATAAAAATGGTGTTCGCTCCGAAGAAGAATTAAAAGCTGTGGGCAGCACCTTGTACATGTATTTGTTTTTCTTGATTACACACATTGCGCTATCGGTGGTGGTTATTCCGTTTGTGCTATTTACTTATATGAGAGGCACCTTAAATCAAGTAGAAAAACACAGAAAATTGGCAAAAATTACCTTTCCAATTTGGCTCTATGTAGCCGTAACAGGCGTAATTGTCTATTTTATGATATCACCTTATTATTAGAATTAGTAACTTAGCCGTATGGAATATATTTCTACGATAATATTAATAGTTTTAGTAATTGCTTTAGTTTTCACTTTGGATAATCCGGGGTTGATTAAGGCAAAAATGATAATAATGCTTTCAATATTAATCTACTTTGTCGTAGATACCATCATTGCTGGTTTTGAATACAATAATTTGTTTAAAAATTTATTTTTGATGATATTATATCTGTCTATGTTTTATAAAACATATAAAAACGAATATCTCAAGAAATAATGAAAAAATTCATCGTCATAGCGTTTGTTTTAGTAGTTGGCGTAATGCTACTCCCAATTGATGTAGAAGCACAGTGTGCTATGTGTAAAGCATCTACAGAAAGCGCGCAAAAAAATGCCAGTAATATTGCTAACGGACTTAACAAAGGCATCTTGTTTTTGATGGCAATTCCTTACATTTTGCTTATTCTATTTTTCCGTACTAGAATAATCGGCTTGTTCAAATCCATCATTGCGCTTTACAAAAACCCACAAAAGATTTAGGTTTACTACGGGGCTTTTTAGTGCATGGTGTTTAGTGTATAGTATTTAGTGTTTGGTTTTTTCTAAACACCATATACAAAACACTAAACACAAAGTTTACCAAAAAACCACCTCAAATTTCGTAATGTAAATGGTATTTGTTTTTACATCTTTTGAGAGCTGTGCCTTTAGAAGAGATGTTTTGCTATCGAATAAAAATTCATCGTGGAGTTGTAGCTCATCATTTTTGTAAGTATCCTTTTCTATCAGGTTAGAGTATTTATCATACTTGTAAACAATCTTCGTTTTGCTTCCCGAAAGATTTTCATTCCATTCGGTTAGCCTTCCTTGTGCATCGTAGTTGAAGGTTTGCAAATTGTAACCACCACCAAACACCATGCGCTTTTCAATGCTTAGCAAATACCCCAATTTGTTATAGATGTACAATTCTTTTTGATAATGTTTTCCGTATTGGTTGAGGTATAATTTCGTGTAACTCGTATCGCTTAAAATTTCGTATTGGTACATTTCTTCTAAAACCAAAATAGGTGTAGAGTTATCGCTAATTCTGTGATATTGCATTTTAGAAATATCGTTTTTTTCGTTGTACGAAAACGAGTACGCATGATGTCCGTGAGCATCTGAAACGCGCTTTTTATCTAACTTTCCGTTAGAGTAAACAAATTCGGTAATCAAGCTATCGATAGATGTTGGCGAAGTTTTATAATTCTCAACCAGCTCAACCATTCTGCCATTTTTATCGAATACATAACGGTTGTAAAG
>JBKHVV010000094.1:0-6502 GCA_046569885.1 Bacteroidia bacterium | reverse complement strand
TGCTTCTGGTTATTTAGCGATAATGGCATTACTATCTTTTGCCCCAGAAACCATTAAGCCAACATCACTTATTCTTAATATTGTTGTTGCATTAATTGCTTCTATAAAATTTATTAAAGCGGGTTATTTTGATAAAAAAATATTCTTTTCATTTATTTTAACAGCCTTGCCAATGGCTTTTTTAGGTGGTTATATCTCGATAAGTCCTAAATATTTTAAACTTATTGCAGGGATTTTTCTTATAGCTTCAGCGTCCATATTAATAATCAGAGAGTATGTTAAACCTTCATCCACAACAACAAAAACAATGTCGCTATACTGGGGACTAAGCATAGGGGCAGTTATCGGACTTGTTTCTGGGTTGATTGGTGTAGGAGGTGGAATTTTTCTTTCGCCAATCATCATTATGACAGGTTGGACAACAGTAAAAAAAGCTTCAGGCGTTGCCGCATTATTTATTTTATTCAATTCTATAGCCGGGTTGGCTGGACATATAACTGCCCTCAATAAAGTTGAGAATACTATTTTTTACTGGATTATTGCGGTTATTATAGGAGGATTAATAGGCACATATTTCGGAACAAAAAAGTACAATAATAAAATTATTATTACTTGTTTGTTTCTTGTGTTACTTACAGCAGGATTGAAATTTGTGTTTGTAGATTTTGGGAAATAACTACTACGTGTATAATAAAACTTGACTTTTAACTTTTCAACCTTCAACCTTTTAACTTAATTCATACCTTTACCGTTTAATCGTCATTGCGAATGCAGTGAAGCTATCTTTACTTCAGTCGTTTCACGCCTTCGTAATGACGAAAACAAAAAATGAAACTATCCATCATCATAGTCAACTACAACGTAGAGTATTTTTTAGAGCAATGTCTGCTATCGGTAGAAAAAGCTTTGAAAACTATTCAAGGCGAAGTCGTTGTGGTGGACAATAACTCTGTGGATGGCTCTATCGAAATGTTGAAAAGCAAATTTCCTTGGGTTGCACTCATCGAAAATAAAGAAAATACGGGCTTTTCTAAAGCCAACAATCAAGGAATAAACATTGCCAAAGGTGAATATATTTTATTGCTTAATCCCGATACGCTTGTAGAAGAAGATACATTTACAAAAGTAATTTCGTTTATGGATACTCATCCCGATGCGGGAGGTTTAGGCGTAAAAATGGTGGACGGAAAAGGCAATTTTTTACCCGAATCAAAACGTGGCTTACCTACGCCATCGGCTGCGTTTTATAAAATTTTTGGTATTAGTCGTTTGTTTCCAAAATCTAAGCGATTTAGCAAATACCATTTAAGTTATTTGGATAAAGACCAAACGCACGAAGTAGAAATTTTATCGGGAGCGTTTATGCTGATGCGTAAATCTGCTTTAGATAAAGTCGGATTGTTGGACGAAACCTTTTTTATGTATGGCGAAGACATTGACCTTTCGTATCGCCTTATAAAAGGCGGCTACAAAAATTACTACTTCCCTGAAACAAAAATTATTCATTATAAAGGCGAAAGCACCAAGAAAAGTAGCGTAAACTACGTGTTTGTTTTTTACAACGCCATGGTAATTTTTGCCAAAAAACATTTTTCGAGCAACAATGCGAAGTGGTTTAGTTTCTTCATCAATTTGGCTATTTATTTCAGAGCTTCTGTTGCCGTTTTAAAACGCTTATTTGATGCTGCTTTTATCCCTTTTATAGATTTCTTAATTGTTTCGTTCAATCTTTTTGTGTTGTCGTATTTCTACCAAATGTATGCGCACAAAATTTTTGAAATAGACACCATAAAGTATCTGCTTCCTTTTTATGGCTTGATTTGGGTTATTAGCGTCTATTTTTCGGGAGGATATGACAAACCCATTCGTTTTATAAAAATACTCAAAGGATGCTTGATAGGTACAGGATTGATTTTGATGATTTACGCCTTATTTCCAAAAGACATTCAATTCTCCAGATTGATGATTTTACTTGGGTTTGCGACTAGTACTCTAACCTATTTAGTTACTCGTTTTGTTTATACATTTTTAAATCTTTCTAAAGGTAGTTTCAAAACCGGTTCATCAGAACGATTTGCAATAATTGGCAAAAAAGAAGAATGCGAAAGAATAGTCAACTTACTAAAACAAACACAAACAAACATTGAGTTTTATTGCTTTATAAATTCAGAAAACACCAACGATAATTTCTTTTTAGGAAACATCAATCAAGTAGAAGACATCTTGAAAGCGAATAAAATTGATGAATTGGTGTTTTCCACAAAAGATTTAAGTACTCAAACCATTATTGAGACAATGATTTCGGTAAACAACATCGAAATTGATTTTAAAATTGCTCCTGAAGACAGTTCCTTCTTAGTTGGCAGTAACTCCATCAAATCTACAGGCGACTTATACATGATGGAAGTCAACACCATCAATGCGCCTAAAAATATTCGAAACAAAAGAAGTGTTGATGTTGTTATTGCATTTTTGTTTTTGCTTATTTCTCCTATTTGGATTTTATTTGGCGCAAAAGGCATTATGCTAATTAAAGAAAGTTTTAATGTGCTTATCGCTAAAAAAACATGGATTGGTTACATCAAAGGATATTCCTACACATCTATTCGTTTGCCAAAAATAAAACCCCCTGTATTTGCTATTGACAGTACTCAAAATCAAGAAATATCAGACAAATTGAACATCATTTACGCGAAAGATTACAGCATTTTTACCGACTTTAAATTACTGATAAAAAACATCAAAAATCAGTTAAAATAAAGCTACTTTAATTATTTAATTTATTTTTGCATAATTAGAAGACTAAACAACAATGGCAGAGATTGAAGTATTATTACCAAAAATGGGCGAAAGTGTTGCGGAAGCAACCATTACATCTTGGTTGAAAAACGAAGGAGATAAAATTGCATTAGATGAACCTATCGTAGAAATTGCTACCGATAAAGTAGATTCTGAAGTACCTTCACCCAATGAAGGAATTTTATTGAAACGATTATGTAACGAAGGTGATGTGATAGCAGTTGGTAAACCAATCGCCATCATCTCAACAGATGCCACTGCTAAAGTTGCACCATCATCAAGTGCACCAGAAGTAAAAGCAACACCTCAAGTTACTCCAAAGGTTGAACAAGAACTAATGGCACCTATTTCTGCAAGTAATGGTGTGCCTACGTCTATCCCTAAAACAAGTCCATCGGGTAAATTTTACTCGCCACTAGTTCGCAGCATTGCCGAAACAGAAGGCATAGCTGTTGCAGAATTAGAAAGCATTGCAGGCACAGGAAAAGATGGTAGAGTTACCAAACAAGATATTTTAAATTACATTCCAAATAGAGGAAAATCTGTTGTTTCAGCACCTGTTCAGACACCTGCTGCTACACCTTCTAGCAATGGTCAACAAGCGAAATCAGTAAATGTAATACAAGCGCCAAACGTGGTTGCTGGTCCAAATGATGAGATTATTGAAATGGACCGTATGCGCAAACTTATTGCCGACCACATGGTAATGAGCAAGCACGTTTCACCTCACGTTACGTCTTACGTTGAAGTGGATGTAACCAACATTGTTTTGTGGAGAAATAAAGTAAAATCTGCATTTGAAAAACAACACGGAGAAAAAATCACCTTTACACCAATATTTATCGAGGCTTTGGTTAGAGCAATAAAAGATTTCCCCAACATCAACATTTCTGTAAGTGGTAATAACATCATTAAGCGTAAAAACATTAACGTTGGTATGGCTACCGCTCTGCCAAGTGGAAATTTAATTGTACCCGTAATTAAAAATGCCGATCAACTAAATTTAATTGGTCTTACAAAACAAGTAAACAATTTAGCAGATAGAGCAAGAAATAACAAACTAAACCCAGACGATATTCAAGGTGGTACCTACACAATTACCAACGTAGGTACATTTGGCAACGTGATGGGAACACCTATTATCAATCAACCACAAGTAGCTATCATGGCTGTGGGTGCTATTCGTAAAGTACCTGCCGTTATTGAAACACCAACGGGTGATGTTATTGCTATTCGCCACAAGATGTTTGCTTCACACGCATACGACCATCGTGTTGTTGATGGTGCATTAGGTGGAAGTTTTGTGAGACGTTTTGCCGACTATTTAGAACAATTTGATTTTAACAGAGAAATATAAATTTTTGCATTAATGGTTTTTTAACTAATTTCGCTTTTATGAAGACAATTTTACGAACGCTATTCATCTCTATTTTTTCTTTAATTAGCATTAGCTACAATGCTCAAATTGAAGATTTTGGAGATTTATCAAAATACTCTTTTCGAGAAAAGTTTGAAATGGCAAACAGCTTAACCTTAGTAGATTTGCAGTACGACATGGCACTTCCAATCTGGGAAAATCTTATTCAAGAGCAGCCAGATAACGCCAACCTCAACTACAAATTGGGTTTCTGTATTCTTCATTCAAGCATTAACCGTCATAAGTCATTACCTTACTTAGAAAAGGCAAAAAGCAGTATTGCCTCTACCTACTCTCATTTTGATTTTGATGAAAAAAATGTACCTAAAGAGATTCTTTTTTACTTATCAAAATCCTATCATCTTAATTATAAATTAGATGAAGCACAACAAACATTCAATACATTTATAGCAGGCGCTTCTAAAAAACATACGCTAAATGATGCTTCTAATTTGGGTATTACCCAATGTGATGTAGCGCGTAAGTTGGTGGCAAGTCCAAAAAGCTATATAATTAAAAACATAGGTCAAACGGTAAATAGTACTTATTCTGACTTTGGCCCAGCTACAACAGCAGACGACAAGGTACTTTTCTTTACCTCAAGAAGACTAAGAAAAGACAGTGCTAATATTGACTTCATAAGCCCTCAAGATGGAAAGTACTTTGAAGATGTTTATGTAACCCATAGAAGTTTAGAAGATGGTTCTTGGAAAGAGCCAGAAGTGATTGAAACCATAAGCAATCCCAGAAAAAATGAAGCTACCATTAGTGTTTCGGCAGATGGAAAATGGCTGTTTGTGTACGTTGATGATGAAGGTGACGGAAATATTTACATAAGTGAAATAAACCAAGAAACAGGCGAATATAGCCGCCTTCAAAAATTAGAAGATAAAATAAATACCACAGATTGGGAAACCCATGCCACCATTTCACGCGATGGAACCATTCTCTATTTTGTATCCGACAGAGAAGGTGGTTATGGCGGCAGAGATATTTACAAAGTAGTAAAAAACAATGATGGAACATGGGGTGACGTGACTAACCTTGGTACTGCTATTAACACTAAATACGATGAAGAATCTCCCTTCTTTCACCCAGACAATAACACCCTTTTCTTTAGCTCAAATGGCGAAGCAAGTATGGGTGGCTTTGATATTTTTTACTCAGAGTTAAAACAAGATGGTTCTTGGTCAACACCTATAAATATGGGCTATCCATTAAATACGGTGGATGATGATGTGTTCTTAATAACTAATCCAAGCGGTAAGCGTGGCTATTACTCCTCTGCTAAAGATGGTGGCTATGGCGAAAAAGATATCTACGAGATTTATTTAGATACCAGCTATACCGACCCACTTGCAGTAGTAAAGGGATATATAATTCAGGTGGATAGCAACAGGGTAGATGCTAAGGTATTGGTAACAAATCTTACCACAGGTGTTGGACCAGATGTGTATTACCCTCGAAAAATAGATGATGGCTACATTATCATCCTTGACCCATGTAACAATTACTTGGTAGAATATGTTACTGGAAACGAAATTTTCCATTCAGAAACATTTAAAATTCCTTGTGATACGGTATATTATGAAATTGAGCGCAATATCAACCTTAACAAACAAGTTCTTGAGGATAGTTTAGACATAGTCATTGACAGTGCCGAATACCAAAAATACTTTGGATACAACAAGCACGATATTAGCACCAGCGAGGAGAAGTTTATGGAGTTTATATCCAAGTCGAAAAATATTTTAGCACAAGACAAAGGCTTATTTATAACTATTGAAGGTAGCGCATCATGGGTGCCAACACGTACATTTGGAAACAACCAAAAGTTAGCCAAAACAAGAGCAGAAGATGCTAAGACTACCATCATGGCAGAGCTGGAAAAACAAGGCGTAAACCTCAACTTTGTAAGAGTGGATATAATTAGCAATGTAAATGGTCCTAAATACGAAGGAGATTTCCAAAACACCGACAAATATGGACCATTCCAATACGTTAAGGTAAAAGCCGAGATAAAAGGAAAATAAAACAAAACTCATAGTACTATCACAAACCCTCAATCAAAATTGAGGGTTTTTTTTGTTTATTTTACATCTATCCGCGAACAAGTATTTAGATGAATTGAAGAAAATAGAAGAGGAGTTGGTAAAATCGCAAAAAGGGGTATCGAACTGAAAATATAAATTGGGTGTTCGCCCAAATCGCCCAACACAAGCAGGATGTAGAAGAAATAAAAAAGGGAATACCCGAATTAAAAATCGAATATTCCCGTTTGGTAGC
>JBKHVV010000093.1:0-6658 GCA_046569885.1 Bacteroidia bacterium | reverse complement strand
TACTATACCACCAATTACTCCAGCAATAATTCCCGAAAATAATAAATCAGGTCTGCCTGTTGAGGCAAGTGCAATACCCAAACATAAGGGTAATGCCACTAAAAACACTACCAAACTCGATGGTAGGTCGTATTTTAAACTTTTAAATAAGGGTTGTTTCATACTTACTATTTTAACAGATTAATAAATAGAATTCGAGAGAGAAAATCTCTCAAATAAAATTTCTGCTAAAATAGATTTGGTGGTGGAGTTGGCTTCTCTATATGAGGAATAACAGGAATTTCTATAATATAAGGAAGATGTTGTGCCAATGAAGCTGTGAAGTAAAAAATATCAAAATCGAACGAATTTAAATGTTTTATTTCCTCTTTTATTTCTTCTTGAATATTTGAATTGACTTTACCTTCTGTTTCGCTCATATCTAAAGAAGCGTCCACTATTTTAGAGATGTTCATTCTATCGCGCTCCATCATAAAATAGGTAGAAGATAGTATGAGCATTGCTGCAAATAAAGAAAATATTACTATGAGTTTTTGTTTTGGCATTTTCGTGTGCAAATATACAACAATAAAGCGGACGAAAAGTTTAAAATTTTGTTAAACGTTTTAATAAATAAAACAAAATGGATGCTGAAAATGGTGCCAAAACATACACCAATAAAAAGGACTGAGAAAAAGCTTGATTTCCCCAACCCGCAAAGTAACTGAACAATCGAGGTGCTAAATCTCTTGCGGGATTTATTCCACATTGCGTATAAGGTGCAACAACAATTATAGCAAAGCCAACTACCAAACCAATTAAAATAGGATGTAAATTTTTAGGTTTAATTCTACTGGTGATAACTGCAATACCCGAAAGCAAAAATAATGTACCTAAAAGTTCAAAAGAAAACGCCTTCAAAGTAGTGGTAGAATAAAACTCACCAAACATTTTTGCGGTGTTTTCATCATAATTTACCATGTGTGATTTTAATAGTAAAAACAACATAAATGCAGCTATAAACGCACCTAAAAACTGTGCTAAAAAATCAATAAATAAACGTTTTGTATTGATTCCTTTTTCTAAATAAACCCACAACGAAACAGCAGGATTAAGATGTGCGCCAGATAGTTTTCTCGAAGAAAAAATAGCCAACGCAACACCCAAACTCCACATTAAAGCAATCAAATACAAAGAACCGAATGTTTGAAATAATATTTCCAAACCAACCGTTCCACAGCCGATAAACACTAAGATAAATGTTCCTATTAGTTCACCTAAAAAAACTTTGGTCATGGTTTAATTTTGGAAAAGGCGTAAAGCATTTCTGTGGCAATTAGAGTACTTCTTTCTAAATAGCCATTTTGTTCGTTGGGTGTTCCGTCAAATTCTTTGGGATCGTTAAACGTTACAGAAATACGCTGCTCAGCATTTGGAATAAACGGACAGTTAGCATCTGCGCTACCACACACCATCACGGCCACAAAACCCGATTGAGGATTAAATGCATCGTCATACGTTTTAGAAAAGCCAATAATAGAATGCTTGGCTTCATCATACTTTACAGAATAAACTGGATTGTTACCTTCGGCAATGGTATGCACAGAAAACCCTTGATTTTTCACAGTAGAAATAACGGTTGGATACACCGCTGTTACTTCCGTACCTCCAGAGTAACAGGTAATATTATTTAACCCATAAAACTCAGCAGCAGCTTGTGCCCAAAATTGCGACAAATGACTTCTGCGCGAATTATGAATGCAAATAAAAATCAAATCGGCTTTGTGTTTTGTTTTAAGTTCATTGGAAATTATCTCTGCAAAACGTTCTAAAAGTTCTTTTCTTTCCGAGAGTATGCCTTCAAAATTGTTTTGAAATTTTTCTAGTGTTTGTTTTAACTGTGGGTACATGTGGTTAAGAATTTAATGTTGAAGGTGGCTTCGTTGTAATAAACTACATCAGCAAAAATTACGCGCTTTTTTACACTTAGGCAATGATGCATAATACTCACATCTGTTAAGCTTACGTATTGTTATAACTTTACTTTAAGATTTGCTTTTGGTAATTCTTATGCATTTAAAATGGCTATTGAAAATACCGAAACTGCTAATAAAATCTTCTTCATGTTTGTTTATTATTTTTACAAATTTAATAAAAATAAAAAGGCTCTCTTTTTTATAGAAAGCCTTAACAAAATTTATTCCAAATAGTTTAAATACTCGAATCAGCTTTTGCAGGTTCGTTAAAGTGAAACTGCATAGAAACTCTGATGGTGTTTGCTAGTGGGCTTTGTTGAGTTAAAGAAACCAAATAAGATAAGTCTAATTCAAATTTACTAAAACGCATACCTGCACCCATAGTGGCGTATTTTCTGTTACCTTTTGTAAAGTGCTCGTTAAAATATCCTGCTCTTACCGCAAATTTTTGTGCGTACCAATACTCAATCCCTAAACTAACGTTCACTTCTCTCAATTCTTCTTTGAATTTTGAACCTTTTTCGATGCTTAAAAGATTATCGTTTTCATCATAAACACCATAACCCGGAGCATCTGAAAACGATTGAAAAATTCCTGAGGCTACACCTACATTATCTTCTTCTCCTGAGGCAATGGTCCCATCTGTAAATCTTAATGGCGCGGTTGGCACAAGCAACTTATTAAAGTCTAACATAAATCCAAACGTATTGAACTCATCTAACTCCATATTTAAGGCAGTTCCTAATTTCATGTTGGTTGGCAAAAAGTCACGCTCTTTGGTAGAAGTATAAGACATTTTAGAACCGATATTCGAAATATTTAATCCGGCAGAAGCAAATGAAGTATTTCCTCCCAAATCAAACTCATTAGATTTAAAATATCCAGAAACATCTGCTGCTACTGCTCTTCCAGGTGTAGTTTGCCCAGTACCTTGCAACGGAACATTTCTTGTTAAATTAGATTGAATATATCTCAAAGAAACCGCACCCGAAAAATTGTCAGACAATTTACGCGCATACGCTACATCAAATGCGAACTCATTGGGCGAAGCATCACCTAATGGATTGTTATTGATATCTGTGAAATTGATAGTTCCTAAAGAAAAGTATCGCATGGATGCACCAATGGTTTGCTGGTCATCTACTTTCATATAGCCAGACAAATAACCCATATAGATGTCATCAGCAATATTTCTCAACCACGGAGTGAATGACAATGAAGCACCAGCTTCTTCTTCTAAAAATGCCATTTTTGATGGGTTCCAGTGCATAGAATACACATCTGCTGTTGAAGCTACACCTGCATCGCCCATGGCACCACCTCTCGAATCGGGAGTAATTAACAAAAACGGTACTGCCGTTGTAATGGTGTTTAAATTTGGTCCATCTTCATCCGAACGTCCATTAATAACCGTGCTGGTTTGAGAATAAATAAGATTGGATGACAAAACGCTTAATGCTACTGCTCCAATTTTTAAATGTCTGTTTATCATTAAAACAAAATTATATTTTTCTTAGAAAACGAAAGTACGAAACTTTTATTGTTTGACTAATTTAAAATTACCAATTTTTCAAATTTCTCTGCACTTTCACCTGCTAAATTTTCTACTCTTACTTTATAAATATATACGCCACGCGCTAATTTATCACCAAATTCATCGCGTCCATTCCACTCTATGGGCGCAATATTGAAGCCTTCGGTTGGAGCGTTTAGTTTAATGGTTTTAACCAATTTACCCGTAATGGTAAAAATTTCAATTCTTACACGCAAATAAGATGCTGCTTGGTTGTGCTGAAACATAAATTGCGTGCGTGTGGTGAATGGATTAGGATAGTTTAGCACATGGTCAATAATTATTTTGTCTTTCTGCTCAACATAAAATTCTATGGTTTGCGATGATGGATTGTTGTACACATCATACGCTTTTAAAGTTAGCGTGTGCCTACCAACCGAAAGATTTGAAAAAGCATATTGTATTTCCCCTTTTTGGTAGCTATCTAATTCTGCTTCGTAGTATTCATTCACACTAATTGGGTTGGCAAAATCGTCATCTAAAATCAATGCTAAATCGTGTCCGATACCATTCCCTGCGGTGTTGATGCCATTTTCATCAAACAATTTGGCTACCATGATTGGATTTTCATTGGTCATGCCGCCATTTGCAAAAGTGGAATCGTTCATAAACAAACGAATGGTTGGACCAATTTTATCTTCTGGTGCATTTTCATTTATGCCACCAACCGTGAGTGAATCGCTATACCCAATACCATCTTCTTTTCCATCTTCGGCATACATGCTTACTCTGCCTTTACCGTATTGATAGTTGATGTCTTTGGGAATAATAAACGTGGATGAAAATTCGCCATTTTTTACAGATACTTTACCTTTAAACAAAATGTTGTTTTGCACTTCGAATTGTTTTAAGGTTGATTTTTCATCGTTTTGCAAGTTCTGCTGAATTTTCTTTTTATCGTAAATTGACACGTAGGTGACACCATTAAAATTGGGCATAAATGTGCCATTTTGGTCGGTAACAATTCCTTTTATAGTTGCTTTAGACAGTGCTTTCAAAGTATCTAATGATGCACTTGTAATATCTACATCGTTTAGCTGTGTAAGCTCGGTTCTATGTAATGGCATTCCTAATTGCAACGCAGGGTCACCTAATAAAGAGAATTTTCTGTGTTCAATATCACTATTAAAATTAGCATAAGTGTTTTTGGTATCCATATAAATTCTACCCAAATCTTTCGGAACACCATTAGTTCTTACAAAAACAGAGTCGAAAAAATAACCAATTAATCGCCCATTTTGCGAATCAAAAACCACGCGTGTTGTTGTAAACAAGGCAATGGCAGCACCTCGTGGATTTAAAAATGCCAACTCACCGCCCGAAGTTCTACTTGGATCATCCCAACGACTAAATTGGCACGTTGCAGACATTATAATGGTTGCTCTATCACTATTGCTCCACTCGGTAACGGTGGTTGTGTTTAAAACACGCTCTTGTGTCCATCCAGAAGGACCGCCATGACCAACAAAATTAAGCAACAAAACACCATTCTGTACTCTATTTTTAAGTTCCGTTTCAACTTGAGGATAGCGCTGCCCACCTGGCGTTTTTTCTTGTTTGTAGGCATCCATATACATTTTTATAACGTTTAACTCTGGGGCAGTTTTAACAATTCTTTCATAAGCATTTTCGCTATCATCAATAAACCCAGAATTATCTTCATCATCGGCTAAGAGAGCTACTTGTGCACGCCAGTCTCTTAAAGACGATGCGGTAGCAATGTTGGCAAATCTTTCATCTTGATTAAGCGAAGATTTATTCATGTAAATTTTTGCTTTATCAACCGCATAGCGTGCTTCTGCTTTTGATTTCACAGGGAAACGTCCAACGCCCATGTCAATCATATCGGTATTTGTGAACGATTCATCATCTGAAAGCGTTACGAAATAATCATCAGAGGTGAACGTAGAAGTGGGCGACAATGATTCTGTTGATTGATAAGTAATAATGAAATTGGTGTTCGGTTGTATTTTATCTCTGTTATCGTAAGAGCCATCACCAAATAATAATAAGTGCTTGGGAACATCTGTAGAAGTTGCGGCTCTATCGTAAAACATTTTCATAAATAATTTAATGGCAGTAGCGTCTGGAATACCTGATGAAAACTCATTAAATACTTGCTCTTGCTCAACTAAATGAACAATTTTTCCTTTTTCTTCGTGAGCTGTTTTTAAGTCTTGTGCCTCTTCTAAAAACTTTTTATTGGCTATAATTATTAAATCTGCATAGCCCAAATTGTGTAAGTTTTGATTTTCTACTTTTTTAGAAAAAATGGGGGAATCAAAATTACTTCCAACAATGGCGACAAATCTTCGTAAAGTTTCGGTTTGTAACGTAAACTCTTTAGTAGATGAACCCGATAATGTAATGCTCGAAACTTCTGAAGGATTAGTAATTTCCCAAATTTCAGAAATATTTTGTGCATTTGAAATCACAAATCGAGAAATACTTCCAGATCCAACACTTGCCAGAGAATAAAAACTCATTTGGTTGGAGGTCATGATTAAATTTCGATTGGCAATGACTTCTATATAATCAATCCAACCTTCGGCATCTGGGTCAGAGCCTTTATTTAGGGTTAAACTAAAATTAAGATTTGAGTTGTTCGGAAAAAAATCAAACGTATGAAACACTTCATTAGCATAAGCAGAATAACCCGAATTAGAAGCGGAGTTTATTAATCCAGTGGTGGTAGTATTTCCAGAGTTTGTTTCCGTTATGGAATATGAAAGCTTATTTATAAATGAACGTCCTAATAATCGCGTTCTTACAGTAACTCTATTTGCTGGATTAATGTTAGAAAAATTAAACTCTACTTGATGCGTTGATACTGCACCAAACTTAGTTCCAAACCATCTTCTACCAGATTGAATAAAATTTTCTTGTTCGGGTTGATAATATTTTAATTCATCAAACGTGGTAATGGTTTTGTTCGCGCCAGCAATTGAACCTTGTGTAGAAATTCTTTTTGGAGAATCCGATGGATTAACGCTTAAAAAATAAAATGCCGTATCAGAATATATATGATAATCGTGAAATAAGGTGCTGGCAGAATAATCTATTCTATGTGGACCATAAGCATAAAACAAAATATAATCGCCTTCGTTAAATACACCATCGCCACCATCCT
>JBKHVV010000092.1:0-6884 GCA_046569885.1 Bacteroidia bacterium | reverse complement strand
CAATCCATATCGCCATCGCCTGGGTCACCAGTGTTGGTGATGGTAAACACAATAGAATCTCCAACGCATTCTGCTTCCACAAGTATTGAAGACTTATCCCATGGTAAATCGCATGGGTCAAAGTCGGGTGGATCAGCTGTTGGGATGGTGTCTAACACACAGTTCTCAACAGGATAGAGTAATGCTTCTAAGCACAAGGTCTGACCTAACACAGCTGAAGTACTAACGGTTGTGCTCATATCAAAGCTCACGCACTGACCAGGGTTTAGTGTGCCTACATCAAATCGAAAGGTGTTATCGCCAATGTCGGTGTAGCTCATAGAGGCACCATTTACAGTAATTAACTCATCCAAAGCAATATCTACATAGCCATTTACTAAAGCGCCAGTGGCAATATATTCATTACACGCTTGTACATATACATGTTGACCACTAAAGCCTGGACGCATAAAGGGCATAGTAATACTTACATTGGGCTCGGAACAGGGTTCGGTGCTTACCAAACCAAAGCTTGGGGCTTCAGTAAAGCCATCTGGGTCGGTAACCGTAAAGCTTTGGGTTACATCACAGGTTGGACGCCATTTGCCTGTAGTGTCTATCGTTATGGTATAGGTGCCAACTGGGAGGGAGTCTAGGTACCAATAGCCAGACATGGTTGTTTCAACTACAATATCTCCAGGGTGGATGATGGCTTTACTTCTATTTATTCCTGGCTCTGTTTCTCTTATACAGTTTTCGTTGATGTCATTGTATATCAAACCAAAAATCCCTTTCGGGGTACCAGTGATACAGGTATTCATCTGCACCGGGGTGGATTTACTAGTTGTGGTGCCATCACCCAATTGTCCGGTACCATTATCTCCAACCGCCCATACCGTGCCGTCATTTTTCAGAAAAAGAGAATGATACCCTCCTGCTGCCACTGCAGCAATTCCGCTTAGGGAACTTACCTGTACCGGGGTGGATTTATTAGTTGTGGTTCCATCACCCAATTGTCCATCGTTATTCCTTCCAACCGCCCATACCGTGCCGTCATTTTTCAGAAAAAGAGAATGATACCATCCTGCTGCCACTGCGACAATTCCGCTAAGAGAACTTATCTGTACTGGGGTGGATGTATTAGTTGTGGTGCCATCACCCAATTGTCCGTAGTCATTAAACCCCACCGCCCAAACCGTACCGTCATTTTTTAAAAAAAGAGAATGTGTAAATCCTGCTGCCACTGCGGTTATTCCGCTAAGGGAGCTTACTTTCATCGGGGTAGATTTATCTACTGTGGTGCCATCACCCAATTGTCCTAAAGCATTATTTCCACATGCCCATACCGTGCCGTCATTTTTCAGAAAAAGAGAATGATGAACTCCTCCCGCCATTGTGGTGATTCCGCTTAGGGAGCTTACCTGCACCGGGGTGGATTTATTAGTTGTGGTTCCGTCACCCAATGCTCCATAGGCATTTCTTCCGACCGCCCATACCATGCCGTCATTTTTCAGAAAAAGAGAATGATCACCTCCTCCTCCCGCCACTGCGACAATTCCGCTAAGGGAGCTTACGTGTACCGGGGTGAATTTATTAGTTGTGGTGCCATCACCCAATTGTCCGATACCATTATATCCGACCGCCCATACCGTGCCGTCATTTTTCAGAAAAAGAGAATGAAAAAGTCCTGCTGTCACTGCGATAATTCCGCTAAGGGAACTTACCTGTACCGGGGTGGATTTATTAGTTGTGGTTCCATCACCCAATGCTCCATAGTCATTCATGCCCACTGCCATTACAATACCATCAGTGCAAAGAGTTAGAGAGTGATTCCCGCCAGCAGCAATAGTTTGCGCATTTACAACAGAATGCTGAAACACGCTCAGTATAACGAAAAAGTAGAAGAGTATTTTTTTCATACGGTGTGGTTGCTTAGCTAAACATTGACGTAAAAGTAAACAAATAAGTTGCTTTTGCAAAAATAAGTTTTTTGCACATTTTATAAATTCCCCTCTATTTAAGAGGGGATTTAGGGGTGTGTTATTATTTGACACCTCCCTTTATCCCTCCTTCTTAGGAGGGAATTTTGATGTTAAAGGAAAGGGGGAATATGGCTCTTTATTCTTAGAGATCCTGATCCCGAAATAAATTCGGGACAGGATGACGCCATAGGTGAGGGAGACATAATAAGGTGACAGTTTGTCAGTAAAACCCCTAAAAAATAAACGGGTTTTATGAAAATACCTGAAAAGCAGTGCTCTGCGCCAGAGAATATCAAATCTGCGCTTCCTCCGAGCAAGTATTCCCTAGCGAATAGCTCCTATTCGCTTCCGCAGAGTAAGTATTCTCTTCCGAATATCTGATATTCTCTAATAAATGTGCTAAAAGTGGGTGTTTTTAGCACTAAAATGCATGTACATGGCACCTCGTAGCCCACGAATAGCAACACTTTTCGGACATTTTGACATGAAAACCACAAGAATATTAGCCATTCGCTTCCGCAGATTAGGTATTCGCTTCGGAATATCACATCTGCGCTTCCTCTGAACGACTATTCTCCAACTCTGAGAGTCCATAAGCTAAAGAATGGTTACAAGATACACGCGCTTGGTTGCCATGTACAAGCTCCGAGAAGCTGTAATCTAAAGAATGGGTGCTATGTACGTCTTCACAGAAGCCATGTACTTCTACTTGGTTGCTCTAAGCTAACGCTGAGAAGCTATTCTTTTAATAACGGAATAAATGAGTGGCGGAGTGTGTAATGGATAACTTGTAATTTTACACGCCCCCAACACTTCGAAAAGTAGAATTACTCAATTAAAAGATTATCCAAAAATTCTTCAAATTCTTTTTTAAAATCTTCGTAGTATTTTCCTGTTCCTGGTCCATAAAAACCGGTGTGTACTTTGCGGACTTTTCCTGTTTTGTCCACCACAATAGTTGTAGGATAAGACACCACATGGTTTAAAAATGGGAATTTTTTAACGGATTCTTTTTTACTTGCATTTCCAGCAATTAATAAAGGATAATTTATACCCAAATAGTCTTTCATTTTTTTCACTTGAGCCACTTTTCCTTCTTGAGTTTTTTGTGTTTCAAAACACAAACCAATTATCTCTAGATTTTTGTATTTATTTTTTAACGAAACAAAATATTCCGATTCGTCTTTACAATTCGGACACCATGAACCTAAAATTTGAACTAAAACAATCTTGTTTTTTGTTTGCTCGTTCGGATAGTTGAAAACACCGCCTTCTAAATCGGAAAAAGAAAATGCCAGCTTTAGCGAATCACCAATAAATTGGGTTAAAGAATCGGGATTTCTTAATTCAAACGCATCGTCTTTTACCGCCCAAAATGTATCTTTATAGTGTGCCCCCGAATAAAACATACCTCTTAACGTGTCTCCGTCTAAAAAAGAAGAAAACAAAAACGCATGAGAACCATCAAAACAACTTAACCACAACGAATCGTTGCGGGAGGTGCCTTGTAAAAAACGATAATCGCCTGTTTCGGTTAAAAAAGTTCCCGCAGCCAATGAGTCGTTAATAGAAAATATTCCCACGGCATCCGAAAAATCGCCACCATCAGTAAATTTAGCGCGCCATCTTCCGTTTAATTTTTCAGAATAATTATGTGTGCCGTAACCACGAGTAGAAACAGAATTACTTTTTATAGCCACAAAATCCATTGTTCGCTCTTTTGCTTTTACTACAAATTTTCCCGTTATCGAATCGTTATACAATTTGCAATAAAAGCTAGCATCAAACACAGGCACATCAAACCACAAAGAGTCGTTTAGTTTTTTTCCTCTACAAGAAATTTTTTCTTCGGCATTGATGACGGTTAAAAAAACCACATTTTCCGCCAAAGAATCAACCGAAAAATTAAAATTTACCGAATTTTGTTCATCAACAAGCAGCCGCCCGAGCCATAAACCCTGTAAATGTTCAGATTTAGGCGTGTTTTTTTCTTCAGCACAACTTATTAATAATGAACATAAAAACGTTAAAAAGAAAAAATATTTCATAATATTGAAGCCGCAAATGCAACCTAAAGGTAAAAAAAATAGTCTTATATCGTGAACGCTAAAAAAATATCGAGCGAGGAACTGTTAGAAGGATGTCTAAAAGGGGACAGAAAATACCAAAAAGCCCTTTTTGACATGTATTCGCCTCGAATTTTAGCGGTGAGTATGCGCTACGCAGCAGGAAGAGATGCTGCTTACGACATACTACAAGACACGTTCATTAAAGTATTTGAAAGAATTGGCTCGTATAAAAACGAAGGTTCGTTAGAAGGGTGGATACGCAAAATATGCGTAAACACAGCGCTAGACCACATCCGCAGAAATCGAATGGATAAATTTACAGACGATGTGGACGATGTGAAGTTCAAGCTTTCGAGCAACGAAACGCCCTTAGACGATATGCTAGCAGAGGATTTGATGGAAGTATTACAGTCAATTCCTGTTGGTTATAGAACCGTGTTTAACATGTATGTTATAGATGGATACACACATAAAGAAATTGCCGAGCAACTAAACATAAGCGAAAGCACCTCAAAATCTCAATTTTCGAGAGCGCGAGCGATGCTTCAAAAGATTATAATAGAGAAACAATTATTGTAGCAGATAATTTACGATGAAAAAAGAAGAAGACAAATTAGAAAAAACATTTAGAGAAAAGCTAGACGACTACAAAGTTCCGGTAGCTGCTTCGGCTTGGGCAGGTATAGAAGCTGCTTTGGGCAACGCAACCACAAGTGTCGCTGGTTCAATCTCTACATTGTTTTATGCAGCAGCTATTGTTGGTTCGGTGGTGTTTACTACTGCGGTGGTTTCTCACAATTATTCTGAGGATAAAAAATCCGACAATAACAAAGAAATTAGTGTAGCTGAAAACGGCAACAATTTAGAAGCTGCAGAAGCCGAAAACATCAACACAGAAGAAACAGAAACACTGGTTGATGATTTTGAAAGCAACACAACAAACAATAAGAAACAGGTAAAAAACATATCCACAGATCTTTCGGGCAAAAAGAGAGAAAAGTACATAGTTAAAGACCTTTCTTTGGGCACAGACAACAAAAACGAAGCGACTGTTAAGGTTGAAAAAATACCCGAAAACACCTTGTTTACAAAACTGAACGCTTCTGTTAGCGGAGGCTTTGCCCCGCTTAGAGTTTCGTTCGAACACGAATCGTCTTCAGGCACGAAAGTAAGATGGAATTTTGGCGATAAATCAGAAAGTTTTGTAAACGAACCAACCCACACCTATTACCGCGCGGGCAGCTATAAAGTTACTATTTTAATTACCGATAAATATGGCAACACAGCAACCGACTACAAGTATGTTGAAGTAAAAGAAGGCTCCGATTTACGCAATGTTTCAAGCGTAATTACACCCAACGATGACGATAGAAATGACGAAGTAGCACTTTCCTATAAAAACATAGTAGAGTTTTCAATGGTTGTTTATAATAGCTCAAGTAAAAAAGTATTTGAAACAGAAAACATAGAAAAACTTTGGAGAGGATACGACCAAAAAGGAAAAGTTCAACCAAACGGAAACTATGTTTACGTAATCAAAGCAAAAGGTGTTGATGGTAAAGAATACGACCTTAGAGGACAAATTACCGTACTCCAAAATTACCGACCATAACAAAAAAACATTGCCTTTTTACATACAACAATTCAAAACGCTTTTTTAAAACTTAAAAAAGCGTTTTGTTTTTTTATTATTTCTTAGCCGAAATATCTATATTCGCCATCACTAACACATAAAAACAAATCATTAAATGAAACGAATTCTCTTATTACTTTTCGTAGCGGTAACGCTTATTCCCGCAAGAATAAAAGCAGACGAAGGCATGTGGTTTTTGATGTTCTTGGAAAAGAACAACATGCGCGACATGCAAAAAATGGGCTTGAAACTAACAGCCGAAGAAATTTACAGCATCAACAATTCCAGTTTAAAAGATGCTATTGTGCAATTTAACGGTGGTTGCACCGCAGAAATCATCTCTAAAGACGGCTTGGTTTTAACCAACCACCACTGTGGTTACGATGCTATTGCAGAATTGTCATCTCCGGAAAACAACTATTTAAAAGATGGCTACTGGGCGCCCAATCGCGCGGCAGAATTAAAGCCAAAAAGCTTGTTTGTGCGCTTTTTTGTAAGAATGGATGATGTTACCAAACGCATTTTAGGCGTTGTAAACGACAGTATGACCGAGCTTGAGCGCGAAGCAGCCATCAATAAAGAGATTGCAAAAATACAAGAAGAAAACAGCGAAAAAGGTAAATATACCGTGTCTGTTCGTCCGTTTTTTCAAGGAAACGAATACTATTATTTTGTATATCAAGATTACAAAGACGTGCGTTTTGTGGGTACACCAACCGAAAGCATTGGTAAGTTTGGTGGCGACACCGACAACTGGGAATGGCCACGCCACACAGGAGATTTTTCGCTGTTTAGAGTGTATGCCGATAAAGACGGAAACCCTGCAGAATATTCTCCAGAAAACGTGCCCTTAAAGCCAAAACACCATTTACCCATAAACATTGCAGGTGTAAAAGAAGGCGATTTTGCGATGATTTTAGGTTATCCTGGTCGCACCAACCGCTGGATGCCCGCACAAGGGATTGAGCAAAACGTAAAATTTGCGTATCCTGCTTGGGTAGAAGGATCAAAAACCGGCATGGACAACATGAAAAAACACATGGACAAAAGCGATAAAGTGCGCCTAGATTATGCGTCAAAATATGCGGGTGTTGCCAACTACTGGAAAAACCGACAAGGAATGATTGATGCCTTAACGCAACATCAAACCGTAAAAACTAAAACCGCTACCGAAGTTAAATTTAACAAGTGGGCTAATAGCAAAGAAAACAAAGAAAAATA
>JBKHVV010000091.1:0-6996 GCA_046569885.1 Bacteroidia bacterium | reverse complement strand
TTGGTGTTAAAAAAGTTTACTGGTTTATTGGTAAATTAGTATCTTAGTAAACGAAAAAAAGAGAACGTTCTTTGAGAAAAAATAAAAGTCTTCCCTTCGGGGAGATTTAGAGGGGCTTTTACCAACGCAGCCGAATACACACGCTACCTCTTTAACGGCAAAGAATTGGATGAAGAAACTGGGTTTTACTACTACGGAGCAAGGTATTACAACCCGCAAACGAGTGTGTGGCTAAGTGTTGACCCATTAGCAGACAAGTACCCGAACATGAGCCCATATATTTATACGGCTAATAATCCTGTGAATTATATTGATCCGGATGGGAGAAAAATTACTGACCCAATAGATAGATTGAATAAAATGTTAGCAAATGCAAAGTTACAAAGCGCAATAGCAGAATCTTTCGAAGGAAGTCATTTAAGTTATGGTGTTCAAGAACAGGGTTGGTATTTCAATAAAGATTTTATTAAAATTGATCCAAGGACAGGTTCTCCGTTTAGTGACTCTGACTTAAAAAATGCTTCTGTCCCAATAGATAAAAAGATTTCTTTAAAAGACAAACTAGGGTATTTTCATACACACCCTTCAACAGAGAATACACCAACAGCTTTCAGCCCTAACGACATTAAAATTTTAGGAGACTTAATTAAGGAAGGAGCAAAAGAAGGATTTACTATGTTGATTCAAACAGAGCAAGACATTACTTATGCTCTTGTTGTAACAGATAAAAAGGCGGCTAAAAAGTTTTTTAAAAATAATGATGTGTTCAAAGAATATAATAAACAATATAATTCTAGAGCAAAAGGTGATGAGCTAACAAAAACAACGGAAAATGCCGTATTAAGTGCCATAGGAGAGGGAAGTGGTGTTGAGTTTTTTAAAGGAACAAAAGATGCAGAAGGAAAAGTTCAATTTAAAAAAGTAACTAAAAATGAATAAAACTTTAGGAAGAGATATGAAAAAACTAATTATATTATCATTAATTTGGGTTTTTTGGTTAGGGATTTCATATAGTCAAGATAATAATGAGAAGAATTGTGATGAGAAAATAACTATAAGGAAACTGATTAATAACAAAGAACAAGTTTTATTCAAAGAGATAAAACATATCTATAATTTAAGATATTATGGATGTTATTTAGAATTTGTTCCAGTATATGAGTATGGTTTTATTACAGAGATCAGATTTTATTATGAAAATGATATTGAAGCTGTTTTTATTCTATCATCTGGTATAGATTTAACAAAATATCCAGAGAATGTTAACATATTAAATATTGAGCAAGTATGGATAGATGATGTGTATGTCTATAAGAAAGACAAACTTAAATTTATTATACATCATAAGGGTTATTTTAAGCCCTTTAAACGTTTTAGGTGAGAGGTCATGTATCACATTTGGTGTTAAAAAAGTTTACTGGTTTATTGGTAAATTAGTATCTTAGTAAACGAAAAAAAGAGAACGTTCTTTGAGAAAAAATAAAAGTCTTCCCTTCGGGGAGATTTAGAGGGGCTTTTACCAACGCAGCCGAATACACCCGTTACCTATTTAACGGTAAAGAACTAGACGAAGAAACAGGGTTTTACTACTATGGTGCGAGATATTACAACCCGCAGACGAGTATTTGGCTAAGTGTTGACCCATTAGCAGATAAGTACCCGAACATGAGCCCATATATTTATACGGCTAATAATCCTGTGAATTATATTGATCCGGATGGGAGAAAAATTACTGACCCAATAGATAGATTGAAAAGTTATATATCAGACAATATTAGTAACATTCAATATGCTCTTAAAGAAAGTTATGCCGAAACTTCAGAAGATCCTGGCTTTAAATATGAACCAGCAGGAACCGTTAGGGAAGTAGCATATTCTTTAGGAAAACAAACAGAGGGGTTGCCTTACACTACTGATGAAGGAAAGGAAAAAATGGCAGTAAGTATATATAAAGGAGTGACACAAGGTAAAGAGCCGCCAGCATCTTCAAGTTTTCATACGCACCCTAGCCCTATAGTCAAAGGAGAACGAAGAGAGGCAGGTGCCCACTCTGATGCGGACATTTACAATCTAAGAGGATCGAAGGAAGGAACTGTGTCTGTGGTTTTTGCAGAAGGAAATACCACTTATGCACTAATAATTACTGATGCTAAAGCTGCTAAGAAATTTTTTAACAAAAATTCGGACGATGTTATAACTGCAAAATATAATGCTGTAAAAAATAATACTTCTGGTGGACAGAATGCTTCAACAGAAGCTGCTGTTAAATCAGTTTTGGGAGATAATTCAGGCATCGAATTTTACAAGGCACAAGGCACTAAGGATAATCCTATTTCAACTAACTTTGAAAAAATAGAATAATTATGAAAGTAAGAATATTAGTAGTATTGCTATTTGCAGGTTTTAGTTTATCTGCTCAAGAGAAGAAAAAAGTTAAGCGTTTGAATATAAATATTTTAGAACGAATGGATTTATCACAGTATGTTAGTGGTTACTGTGCGCCAATAGCATCACAAAAAGGAGGAAACTTGAAAGGATTATTAGAGGACGAAAAATTAAAGCAATATACTGATTCTGTCACTATGTCTTGTGGGAGTTCTTGCTATTATTTATGGATTAAATGTTCAAATAAATATGATTTAAAAGTAATCTTTGTTGAGTCCTACGATAAGTCACATACAATAGAGAGTCTTAAAAATTCAAATGTACTTATAGCTCGTATCAATGTATATAAAAAAAGTAAATATAAATTATTTTATTATAAAGAAGGGCTTTATAAACCTAATGGAATTTGGTACACCATGTAGGTCGGTCATGCACCACAATTGGTCATGCACCACAATTGGTGTTGGTAATTTAAAGGGTTGGCAAACACAATGATAAAATAATGAAGCAATTTGAAAATTGAAAACAGATATAAAATAATACTTCTTTGTTTTTTTGCCCTTTCTACCTTTTTATGCATAGCACAAGAAGATGTATCCAAATATTTTGATGATAAGGAAAGAGATAAATCAAAACTTGCTATAAAAACAAACATTGAACCATTCTTTCATCGAGAAGTACCAATATTCATTGAGCATTATTTTAAACAAAGACTTTCGTGGGAAGTAGGTTTTGGTTTCTTGCTAGATGGTTATAATCATTACTTATTATACAATTTAAGAGATTATAAAGGATACATTGGAGATAGCATGGGTTATGCATTTTCTGGTCAGGTAAGATTTTATCCCAAAAAGGGGTATCGAACTCTCAAAATTTGGTAGAAAAAGTTTTTTATTACGCCCAAAACCTGCCAGTTCTTTGGGCTTCGGCAGCATTTAGAGAAAAGCAGAAACTTCAAAAACTCATCTTTCCTAACGGAATTTTGTTTCATAAAAAATTAGGGGGTGTCGAACTCAAAATATTAATTGGCTGTTTGCACGAATAGCCCTATTTAAGCAGGATGTAGAAGAAATAAAAAAAGGCATACCCGAATTAAATATCGAGTATGCCGCGATGGTAGCCCGTAGGGGAATCGAACCCCTGTTTCCAGGATGAAAACCTGGCGTCCTAACCCCTAGACGAACGGGCCATTATATTACTGCATCCGTTAAATGCGGTGCAAATGTAATACTAAAATTTTTTGCGGCAAATTTTTTGAAAAATTTTTAAGCTATTGCTCTCCATCAAACGAGAACTTGAAGCCTAAGCGCTTGCCTGTTTTTATTTGAAGTGCATCGCTAAACTGCTTCATCTCTCCTACCGTAACTTCGTGTATTTGGTCGTAAGGCGGTACGTAAAGGTCGAAATTAAGAGTAAACAACACGATAGAATCTAATACCTCAGCCATTGTTTTTTCATCAAAAATGTTGGCGTAATCGTTGTACAAAACATTCAACTGGCGTTTGCCTTCTATCAAAAAATGGCTTTCTTTATTCACAAAAATGCGCGCTACCAAATAACCCAAATCACTTTCGCGATGGTATTTTATCGAGTCGTTTAAGAAATTATACACGTTTATAATGCCACAATAAGCTCGATTTTCATTCTCTTTCACATAAGAACTTTGCCACACCACGTGCGATTTATCAAATTGAAAAACATTGGTGTGCATTTGAAATACCAACACATCGCCAGCAATTCTTAAGTGCGTTTCAAACTCGCCAATATCTGCATAGTCAGCATGTATGCGCTCATCAGAAGGACAGGCATTGGCTTTAACATCATCGTAAAGCGTATGAATATGTTTTCTGAAATTCTGAAAAACAGAAATGGTGTTGTGAAACACATCTTGCTTGTAAACGCACTTTGATTTAACCGTACTTATTATTTGTTCTCTTGCCGATGACATTTTTTGCATGATTTAGTAGGCTTTAGCAAAAATTACTTTTTGTTTTGAATGCTCACCTGTGATGATGCACTTACCTTCTTTCGCTTCCATTTCTAAAGGAATGCAACGAATGGTGGCTTTGGTTTCTTCTTTTATTTTTTGCTCTACTTCTTCGCTACCATTCCAGTGGGCTAAAATAAACCCACCTTTGGTGTCGAGCACTTTTTTAAATTCTTCGTAGCTTTCCACTTCAGTAATATTTTGCGCTCTAAAGTCGGCTGCTTTTTTATACAAATTGACTTGAATATCTTCTAACAATTGAGGAATAGCCGTAGCTAAATCCGCTTGATTCATTACGTGTTTTTCTAAGGTATCTCTACGCGCCACCTCAACAGTTCCATTTTCCATATCTCTTGGACCAACAGCAATGCGCACAGGCACACCTTTTAGTTCGTACTCGGCAAATTTCCATCCTGGTTTCTTTTGGTCATCATCGTCAAATTTTACTACCAAACCTTTGGCTTCTAATTCTTTTTTAAGCGCCAACATTTTTTCAGAAATGGCTTGCAATTGTTCTTCGCCCTTGTAAATAGGCACAATCACCACATGGATAGGCGCTAATTTTGGTGGAAGAACTAAACCATTATCGTCAGAGTGCGTCATAATCAGCGCACCCATCAAACGGGTAGAAACGCCCCAAGAAGTAGCCCAAACGTAGTCTAACTTTCCTTCTTTATCGGCAAATTTTACTTCAAATGCTTTGGCGAAATTTTGCCCTAAAAAGTGTGATGTTCCTGCCTGAAGTGCTTTTCCGTCTTGCATTAATGCTTCAATGCAATACGTCTCTAAGGCACCTGCAAAACGCTCGCTTGGAGATTTTACCCCTTTGATAACGGGCATCGCCATAAAGTTCTCGGCAAAATTACCATACACGTGCAACATTTTTTCTGCTTCTTCAATGGCTTCTTGTTTGGTTGCATGTGCCGTGTGACCTTCTTGCCATAAAAATTCTGAAGTGCGCAAAAACAAGCGTGTACGCATTTCCCAGCGCACTACGTTTGCCCATTGGTTTATCAATATCGGTAAATCTCTATACGATTGAATCCATTTTTTGTAGGAATTCCAGATGATGGTTTCGGATGTTGGACGAACAATCAATTCTTCTTCTAATTTGGCATCTGGGTCAACGATGATGCCGCTGCCGTCTTCGGCATTTTTTAAGCGATAATGCGTTACTACGGCACATTCTTTAGCAAAACCCTCTATGTGTGAAGCTTCTTTGCTAAGGTAAGATTTAGGTATAAACAAAGGAAAATACGCATTGGAATGTCCTGTTTCTTTAAACATTTTATCCAACACATCTCTCATGTTTTCCCAAATGGCATAGCCATAGGGTTTTATTACCATACATCCTCTAACGTCTGAATGCTCCGCTAAATCTGCCTTTTGTACAATTTCGTTGTACCACTCTGAATAATTTTCTGCGCGTTTTGTTAATTCTTTACTCATTAAACATATAGTTTGGTATAATTTTTGTTAATTTTCTGTTAAGGGCGAGACAAAATTACTAATTAATATGCTACCCGATTTTATTAAACCATTAAAATGACTAAATTTACTAACCATAAAAACCCAATCGTTATGAAACAGTTATTTTACTTCTCCATCATTTCCCTGCTTTTTGGTGCTTGCGCATCGGGTAAGCAAGTAGCATTTCAGGATGATGCGTACGACAACACGCGCGAAACAAAAGTGTATGCTTCGGCAGAAATAGAACAACAAGCAGAAGATGACTTGTATGAAGATGAATACTATTTAAGCGAAACTCCTCAAACCGTAAACAACTATTACAACTGCAATTGTGGTGGTGGTTTTTACGACCCTTGGAGAAATAACCGATGGGGAAGTTGCAATAGTGGCTTTGGTTTAAGTATGGGATATGGTTGGGGAAATTATAATAATTGGTATTCTCCTTATGCCAACACATCTCCTTACTATTACGACCCTGTTTATGGTTATAGTCAAAATCCTTATTACTATAGTCCTTATGCAAGTAGTTGGGGTTATAGTTGGGGATACAATAACTATTATGGCTCTCAAAATACCGGAAATTGGAGTAGCACAGAAACCGGAACTACTTCAAACACGGTGTATGGACCAAGAGGTAGTGTAAGTTCTAATCACAGAGGAAACCCTAACACAATTGGGAGCAATAACCCAACTTATACAAGAGATTTTTATAACAAAAGAGCCGATGCTATTGATAAATCAAATAGCAGTTCTAATACATCCACCGATGTTAGCAGAACATCGTTAGACCCAACGTCAAGAGCAACAAGAAGCACCTCAACTACTTCAAGAACATACACAACAGGAACATCCAACTCTTCAAATTCATCCTACAACAGAGGTGGAACAACAACCCGAAGCACAAACACAAATTCAAATAGCAGCTACCAACGCAGCTCTACGCCTACTTACAATTCATCTCCAAGTAGGAATAGCAGTGCAAGTCCTTCTACTCCATCCAAAAGCACCAGCGGAACATCATCAGGTTCATCCACTTCAAGAAGACGTCCGTAATGAAACGCTTTTTAACTTCCATAACCTTACTTATTTCTGCTGTTACGTTGGCACAAAACGAACAGGATGCCCTTCGCTATAGTTTTATTCAAGGTGGTGGA
>JBKHVV010000090.1:0-7025 GCA_046569885.1 Bacteroidia bacterium | reverse complement strand
TTTCGTTTAATAAATTGATAAAGGGTTCGTATTGATTTTTTGATGGAATAATTACCACGTCTTTGTAATTCTTAGCCGCAGCGCGGATTAGAGAAATGCCACCAATATCAATTTTTTCAATAACATCTGCATGAGATGCGCCCGAAGCAACCGTATCTTCAAACGGATACAAATCAACAATCACTAAATCAATTTCAGGAATGGCGTATTCCGCAATTTGCTTTTGGTCATCCGCAAAATCTCTGCGGTTTAGAATTCCTCCAAAAATTTTAGGGTGCAACGTTTTTACTCTTCCGCCCAAAATAGAAGGATAAGACGTCAATTCTTCAACAGGAATAACGTTTACACCTAGACTTTCTATAAAACTTTGAGTTCCTCCTGTTGAGTAAATGGTAACGCCTAAGTTGCCTAATTTTTTTACGATGGTATCAAGATTGGTTTTATCGTAAACAGAAATAAGTGCAGAGTTAATTTTTTTCATGAAATTTAGAGTAATTCTATGGGTTTGAAATCTGCCACAAAGCTACTAACTAAATCTGTTTTTTAGATGTAGAAAATAAATTATTTCTGCTTCTCTAAAAGCGCTTTGGCTTGCTCGGCAAAAAAGCCGTTTTGAGCGACAATTTTTTGAAGTAATAAGTTGGCTTTTCCATATTCTCCCATGCGGTTTAAACAAAGAGCTTTGTAAAATTGCGCCTCTTGATAAAACGTGTTGTAATCGTGGGTTAAAATATAGTCGAAAAACTCCATGGCTTTTGTAGGATTGTTGATGTTGTAATAACACAAACCGCCATAAAATTTTGCATTCAAATCTTCTGGATATTGATTTAAAATTAGCAAGAAATTTTTTAGCGCTGCCTTGTATTTGTCTTGTTTGTACTTGTTAAGTGAAAGCGATAAATAATCCATATAATCGAACTGTTGTTCGGTTTCGAGCGTTGTTGTTTTTTCGTGAACAGTATCACTCAAAGAGTTATATTTTGCAGGTGTTCCGCTAAGGTCTGACGCTGAAGTTGGTTCGGTATATTTATCCGAATAATCAATCACCAACAAACCATTGATGTAAAGTGTAGGCATGTTAGATTTTACAATTTCTTCCTCTTGTGGCACAGCAATTCTCACCGATTCGGCTTTTTTACTGCTCATTTGTAACGATTGTTTTAGTTCATGTTCTATCGCCTCTGCCATGGCTGGTTGCGTTTCTTCAAAATGTAATGTAATGGGTGTATTATCGGCTACTTGTTCGCTGGTTATTTGATCAATTTCAGGTAAAATCTCTGCTTCTTCAATAGCGTTTATTTCATTTTGAATTTGTTCAGACGTATTTTTTTCATCTTCTTTCGATAAATTTTCTGCTACTAAAGGTTTTGATAAGGTTATTTCTGCTTTATCAAAAATGAAATATTTTCCTAAAAATAACATCGTAATTGCCACTACAGATGCGGCTGCCAGTGTATATTTAAAATTCCATTTGTTGTAGTTTAAACGCTCGGTGCGCAAATTCACTTTCGTTTTTAAACGAGTAATGTTTGCCAACGCATCGGGATGTTCCGAAAAACCTTCTATTGCTTCTTCTGACAAAGGTGATGATTGCAACTTTAACTCAACCTCGCGCTGATGTTCTTTAGACAGTTTTCCTGCTAAATAATCTTTCATTTCTTGTTCAGAAATGGGTGCTTGTTGTTTGAATATGTTCTTATGCGTGCTCACGGTTTCCTGTTAGTATAAGTTTTAAATTTCGTTTTCCATTTTGGATATAACTTTTTACTTGTTTTAGTGTGTAACCTGTAGTTTCGGCTACTTCTTGATAACATTTTTCTTGCAAGTAAAACAATTCAATGCACAACTTTTGTTCTTCGTTAAGTTGATTTATTGCTTTTTCTAAACCACTTAATTGCTCTTCTTTTAATTCTGCCTCTTCAATATTACTGCTTTCTGTAAGTTGATAAGAAGCAGCTTCAAAATCTACTGTTGGACTACCATTGGCGCGTTTCCGCAAGTCCATCAAGCAATGATTTTTACTTACAATATGCAACCACGATTGAAAATTTTGTACCTCATGATGCTTTAAATCTTCTAGTAGTTTTTCAAAAATTTTCATCGCTGCATCTTCAGCATCAACGGGCTTTTTCAAGTACTTCATGCACACGCCATACACCAAGTGAGCATAGCGATTGAACAACTCGCCAACCCACTTGCTGTTGTTAGTTTTTCGGTAATGTTCTATCAGTTCATTATCCGAAAGGGTTGATATGTTTTTTTGCCTAAAGAGCAATTCCTTTTTCTTTTCTCTCTCTCCTTTGGAGAGGGTTGGGGTGAGGCATCTAATTTACTAATTTTTTATTTCTTGTTGTGCTTTCCATTGGCGATAATAATCAAAATAGCTTTTGCTTTCTATGATGATTGCCCCACCCATGGTATCACCATACTTTGCTGGTAAGCCACCAAGATAAGCACTTATGCTTTCGTAAGCAGTTGCAGGTAAACTTGGCAATCCGCGCATTTTTACACCATCCATAATTATTAACATATCATTTTGACGTGCACCACGTAAATATAAATTGTTGTCATCATCTATTTTAATTCCAGAATTCATTGTAGATATAAGTGCTGCGGGATTTCGTTTGGCTGCGCTTTCTCCAATAGTTTTGGCGTCCATCGTTATTACTGAGGTTTCTTCTGGGTCGATAATTTTTTCCTCAGGTTTAACAACAAGTGTGTCTAAATACACAGGACTTGCTAATACATCTTTCGCAAAGGCTATACTGTTAGGTTTTACGATTATGTCGCTTCTTAGTGCTTGTTCTTTTCCATCCAATGTCATGGTGTAAAGGACATAAGTTCCAACAGGCAATGGCTTTATTACAAACTTCCCTTCATCGTTAGTTTGAGCACCAATTTTGTTATTGCCATTTTTTACATAAACGGGCATGTAGCTTAATGGTTCTTTGGTGTCAACATCCAAAAGTTTTCCATGAATTTCACCGCTGTTGTCTTGCGCAAAAACGGCACTTGTTAAAAGTAAGGTTGAGAGTAAAATTTTTAAACGTGTCATAGCATTTTGATTTTTTGTTTGCTATGAAGATGCGTTTATGGATAGGATTCCATAAAATTTTATAGAGAAAGTTTATATAACCCTAAAATTAAACCCCGTTATTGATTTAAACTTACCATTTGGGTACTTTACCTTAACATTTACAATTTCTAGTTTTTGACCAATCTGTAAATTTGACAAGTAATTTAACATTTCTTCTGTAAAATTTTTCCCATTAGAATTAATTACCTTGATTCCTCCATCCGAGGCATGGTAAATCATTTCAAATGAAACAATATCAAATCCTTCGATAGAGAGAAACGTTTTTATATCAATAAATGAAGCATTTTTTATAGAATCAATGTCTGCTGTTTTTTTCCTATTTGAAAACCCTTTTATATACAATTCGGGCTCAGGAAATTCAATTGAATTTATTGTAAAAATATTTATGAACTTTGTTTTTTCAAATGCTTTAAAATTATAAGTTTTAATTGAATCAGGAACTATAACAAAACACGAGCAAGAATCTTCAACTTTATATTCATTAGAGAATTGATCTACAACAGTAGTAATTTTCTTCTTTACATGATGTAGGTATATTGTATTAGAAATATCCTGAAAAACAAAATCTTTAGAAATTTGATTCTGCACAATAATGTCCTTACTACTTGTGCAACTTAAAAGCAGTAAAATAAATATGTATAGTATTTTTTTCATTACATCCCCATCACCTTCTCTACCATTGCTTTTGAGCCGATGAATAAAGGCACACGTTGATGTAGGTCGGTTGGTTCAATATCTAAAATGCGTTGTGTTCCATCTGTGGCTAATCCACCCGCTTGCTCGGCTAAAAATGCCAACGGATTGGCTTCGTACATTAAACGTAATTTCCCATTAGGCGCTTTGGTAGTATTTGGATAAATGTAGATACCGCCTTTCAATAAATTCCTATGAAAATCGGCTACCAACGAACCAATGTATCGTGCAGAATAGCTTTGTTCTTGGCAATATTTTACGTAGTTTTTTACTTTATCATCACATTGATTGATGTTGCCTTCATTGATGGAATAAATTTTTCCATCATTCGGAAATTTTAAATCGGGATGAGATAAGAAAAACACACCAATGCCAGGGTCGTACGTAAAGCCATGTACGCCATTTCCTGTAGTATAAATGAGCATGGTAGATGAACCATAAATAACATAGCCCGCAGCCAACTGCTCGCTACCTTTTTGTAAAAAATCCTCTAATTGAGCTTTTGAACCAACAGGAGATTTTCGGTTAAAAATGGAAAAAATAGTGCCTATCGAGACATTCACATCAATGTTTGACGAACCATCTAAAGGATCTATTAACACGACATATTTGCCATTTTTGGCTTCTTCGCTCTCAAATGCAATAAACGTATCGTTCTCTTCAGAGCCAACACCACAAATTTCTCCACGTGCTTCTAGTGCCTGAATAAATCTTTCGTTGGCGTAAACGTCTAGCTTTTTTTGCTCTTCACCCTGAATGTTTTCTTTACCCGCAGACCCCAAGATGTGCTCTGCCAATCCCGCTTTGTTTACCTCTTGATTTACAATTTTTGCTGCCAAACGAATGGCACTCAAAATAGCAGAAAATTCTCCTTTGGCGGTTGGAATTTCTTCTTGGCGTTTTGCAATAAATTCGCCCAATGTCTGTAGTTTTGCCATCTATTTGTAAATTTAGCTGCTTCAAAGGTAACAAATGAACGTCAAATTAAGAAAAGCCAGTAAAGAAGATTTGCCCGAAGTGATTTTGCTGATTAAAGAATTGGCAGAATTTGAGCGTGCTGCACATGAGGTAAAGATTACTTTAGAAGAATTAGAGAAAGACGGTTTTACTAAACATCCGTTGTATTGGATAATTTTAGCTGAAGCAGACGGAAAAATAGTGGGCATGTCATTTTACTACATTCGCTATTCTACTTGGACGGGGAAAAATTTATTTTTAGAAGATATCATAGTGAAAGAACCGTACAGAGGGCATGGTATTGGTAAACTATTGTTTGAAGAAACGATTAACATTGCAAAAGAAATGAAGGTACGCCAAATGATTTGGCAAGTGCTCGACTGGAACGAACCTGCGCTTAATTTTTACAAAAAATACAACGCAGAATTAGACGGAGAATGGATTAATGGAAAACTACGTTTTCAAATTAAAAATTAAGAATTACGAATTCAAAATTATTGGTCATTGAGCGGAGTCGAAATGCACAATAATTTAGATGAAAGAGCGGTGAAACCTTGAACTTTTAACTTTAAACGCAACGAATGAAAGTATTCAAATTTGGTGGAGCATCGGTGAAAGATGCTGAAGCAGTAAAAAATATGGCAAGCATTGTACAACGCTTTGCTGGTGAAGATTTGATGATTATTGTTTCAGCAATGGGCAAAACCACCAATGCCCTCGAAAACGTGGTGAATGCCTATTGGGAAGATAAAGACGAAGCATCTACACACGTTAGTAAACTGAAGGATTATCATCTAACTGTGATGCGTCAATTATTTGCTGATGGACACGAAATTTTTCAAAAAATAGAAGGCGAATTTCAAGAAATCATCGACAATATTTCTTCACCAAAATCAGATAACTACGATTATGAATACGATCAAATTGTATCGAAAGGGGAAATCATTTCTACACTTATTGTAAATGCCTATTTGCAGACACAAAATATCAATTCTACGTGGACAGATGCTACGCGATTGATTCGTACAGACAATAAATATCGTGATGGAGGTGTGAATTGGGAAGTTACTGAAACGCTCATAAACAAGCATATAAAATCACTGTTTAAAGGCAAAGGTCAAGTAGTCATTTGCCAAGGATTTATAGGTCACACAGACACCTTGATGACCACAACGCTTGGTCGTGAAGGTTCCGATTATTCTGCTGCGATTTTTGCCTATTGCTTAAATGCTGAAAGCGTTACCATTTGGAAAGATGTTCCTGGCTTACTCAATGCCGATCCGAAGCATTTTAAAAACACGGTGAAGTTGGATAAAATTTCGTTTAGAGAAGCGATTGAATTAAGTTATTATGGCGCTACGGTTATTCATCCGAAAACGATAAAACCACTGCAAAACAAAGGCATTTCTTTATATGTAAAATCCTTTGTAAACCCGGAAGCTGAGGGCTCGGTTGTTCAAGCATCTGATGAGTTTGACAACAACATTCCATCTTACATTTTTAAAACCGACCAAGTGTTGATGAGTATTAGTCCACGCGATTTTTCGTTTGTGGGTGAAGAAAATTTAGCACGCATTTTTGCCGTGTTTTCAAAGTATGGCGTTAAAATAAATTTGATGCAAAACTCTGCCATTAACTTCTCGGTAAGTTTTGATAAAACGAATAAACTAGAAAAAATAATTGAAGAGCTATCACAAGAGTTCCGAGTACTATACAATGAAGGATTGCAGCTAATGACGGTGCGTCATCATCAACCAAAAATTGTAGAAGAATTATCGCAAGGAAAAATCATTTTATTGAAACAAGAAACGCGTGAAACTTTGCGAATGCTAATGGAGTAAAAAATTAAAACTATGCTTGCAAAAACGTTTGGTAGTGCCGTTTATGGAGTGGATGCTTTAACCATCACCGTAGAGGTGAATATGAACAAAGGGCTCAACTTTTTTTTAGTTGGTTTGCCCGATAATGCTGTAAAAGAAAGTTATCAGCGCATTCAGGCAGCGTTGAAAAATGTCGGTTACAGAATCCCAGGATTTACTATCACTGTAAACATGGCGCCTGCCGATATTCGCAAAGAAGGTTCTGCCTACGATTTAACCATTGCTATTGGTATTTTAGCTGCATCCAATCAAATACCGAATGACGATGTAGAAAAATATGTCATCATGGGAGAACTCGCTTTGGATGGCGGTTTGCGACCAATCAAAGGCGCATTACCTATTGCTTTTCAAGCAAAAAAAGAAGGTTTTAAAGGATTGATTTTACCAAAAGACAATGC